>JAMOTR010000084.1 GCA_027068385.1 Candidatus Heimdallarchaeota archaeon | reverse complement strand
CCCGGAGAAACTCGTAATAATAGGCTTTCCGGAGCCTCAGAGGAAGGTCGTGAACGCGCTAAAGAGCGTACTAAAGTACTCGGGCGTGGTGGAGTCTAAGATAGGGGCGAACGCCTTAGTGATAGGTAAGGTACTCGAGAAGGTACGCTCCGGTTATTTGATAGACCTGGGCTTCGGAAGGACGATAATAAGGACGAGCGTTCCTCTAAAGGAGGGCGAGAAGAGGGTATTTAGAATAAGAATCCCGCCCACTACCGTAAGCGATAAGTTCTTCATCGATGTAACGCCCGGGATCATAGGCCGCTACGCGCGCGTGTTTAAGTCCAGGGAGGCCCCGAGCGTGAGCAAGCACATCAAGGACGAATCGAAGAGGCGGTTCCTCATAGATTTAGCGAGGAACCTTCCGAAAGAATATACGGTTCACCGGCGCTCCTCCGCGGAGTACGCCACGCCCGATAAGCTCGTGGCCGAGCTTAAGGAGCTCGTGGAGAGGCTAGAGAGGATCCTCTCGACGGACGGTGACGTGGGCGATATCATCTATGAGGGAGAGCGCGTCACGTTCTTCTACCTCTCCACGGCCGATAGGTACTTGTTAGATAAGATACGCGATAAGGTGATACCCACGGTAACGGGGCATCACGCGCGGAAGTCCGCCTCTAGGTACGTAGAGAGCGACTTATCTCCCGCTGTGGACGTATTGGAGAAGGCTCTAGAGATCACGAACGATAGGGAATCGCTAGAGAAGGCCATGAAGGCGTACGCTTTAGAGAAGGACGGGGTAACGATAGTACATAGGAAGCCCGACGGTGCGGAGATAAGGATCAAAGGAGCCAGGATCGTATCGCGCGGTGAACATATTACGTTATATAGGGAGCTCTCCGGAAGAGGGACGTACGACGGATTAAATATGCCTATAGAGCCTGGAGATTACGCGATCACGCGCGTCTATCCCGGGGAGCGGTACGTGATACACGAATATTATAGCAAGGACGGGACGCTTAAGGGAATCTACGCGAACGTAAACACTCCTCCGGAGTTCATGCCCGGGGTGATACGCTATACGGACTTGTACGTGGACGTGGTGATGAGGAGCGGGGAGGAACCGAGGATCATAGACGTGGAAGAGCTCGAATCCCGGCTCGATCGCGGCCTCATCTCTAGGGAGTTATACGAGAAAGCTATGGAGGTAGCTAAAAACTTGATCGAGAGGCTCAACGCTCGTACTCTTCGATGTTTTCTTCCACGCACGCCTCGATCTCCTCTATCGACACACCGTGCCTCTTTAGGAACTCCACGAGCCTCCCGTAATACTCCTCGTCCTTATCCTTTAAGGCCGGCAGCAGGTCCTTGAGAGCGTTTATCACGCTCCTCTCTACGCTCTTACCCTCAAGCGCCTTCAGTATCTCCTTTATCCTCTCCGGCCTCTCGCGCGCCTCTTCTATTAGGTCCCGTACCATACTCCGCTCACGTCGTAGCGTGAACTCTATAGTCTCCCCCACGAGCTGAGGAACCTTATGACGCCTCACTATCGCTACGGCCTTCTTTCCCATCGGATGTATACGTAAGGCCACGTCCGCGTTAATCTCTAATAGGTTTGAGAACTTCTCCGGAACGGCATCGTAGTGTATGAGCCCGACGGATATGGAGTCCTTATACTTAAGCCTCAGGTGTCCGAGGAAGAATAGTATTTCCTCAGGCCTCTCGATCTTAGCCTTACGCGGCATATAGAAGACGCTCGTTAAGGAAACTATAACGGGCTTCGGGAACTCCTTGCCGGCTATCACGTCGAAGAAGAACGTCTCCCCTACGGGCTTCTTTCCGTATAACTCCTCCCCTAACTTTTGGGGCCCATCTAAGTATACTAAAGTGGAATCGTCCGAGAGGATCTTACGGATTAATGCCTCATGTGAAAAGCTCGTCTCGGTCTCTATGAGCACGAACCCCCTAGGCTTTAACTTACGGTCGATCTCGTTAATCCCGAGCATAAAGATATCTTCACGTCTAGCAAAAAACTCACCGAGAGGCTACTTGATAGATTCTAACTACGTTATTATCGGATGTGAATACCTCGTGGAAGTAGAGCAACGGTCCCGCGGGACGAGCGCCTGAGGTCTGCGGATAGTGCGTTAATATTTGGGTGACGGTGTTATCGAGACGATAAGTACAGAGCTTATATAGCGTGGTCTTCCGGAATTCGTCCGTGAACCTTCCCGCGATCTTATCGTAGTACTTATCTACGGTCACACCGGGCCGCGGGGCGTACTTCTGAGCGATGATCATCATAGCGTAGCTCTTAGCGATGTCGCTTATCTGTAGATATCCTCCTCCGTACATCACCACGACGTACTTTACGTTAAACATCCTGAAGACCTGCCGCGCCCTGTATTCGTCCATGAGGAACGCCCGAGCTATCATTCCGATCTGAGTCGAGTTCAGCGTACCGTTATCGATCACCGACGTGGAGTTACCTAGGACCGTGATCCGATATCCATAATCCCGCCGCGATACCACTACGGTGGTAGGTCCTCCGTGCTCGCGCAACCGCTCTAAAGCCTGCCTCCGATCGTCCCGGTATCTTCCGGGCTCCGTCCCGAGCACCATCTCGTGAGGGGATAGAGCGTGATAAGCGTCGTGTATTCCGTAGTAAGCGGAGACGGCTAGGACGGAGGCTACGACGATGTAAGCTAAAGCTAGATGAGTCTTGGGGGCGCGACGGATGCGTAAGTAAGCGGACGACGCGTATGCCATGGCTCCACGTATTGCGCGTCCGAAGGGTATGAGGAAGCGGTCCATAGCGTAAGCGGTGACGACGACGAGGAACGGAGTACCTATTAGGGCTAGACGCGCCATGTTACCGATTACGTACAGGCCTACGACGAGGAGTATGAACATGAATACGTCCTCGTCGCGCTCTCCCTGTAGGATATAGTATACCGCGAGGGGTATGAAGAAGATCGTGAGGTAGATAGAGGTGTATATGTTCGCCCGCGTCGTAGGCTGGTGCTCCGATACGCTCTGGAACAACGGGCTCTTCTCCTCGGTCCTCAGGAACGGTAGTATCGTCCCTAAGAACTTACCCGCGTACTTAGGAAGCATCCCGTAGTAGCTTAATACGGCTACGACCGCGACTATGACGGCTACTCCTATAATAGAATATAGGATGAACTTGCGCCTAGAGGCCTTACCCATGGATATCCGATACTCCTCTACGATCGCGTATAGGGCCATGAACGGTATAAGGGCTAGGGCGATCACGTTGAAGGGTTCCCCTAATACCTTAGCTCCTACTCTAGGTAGCGTCATAGCTAGGCTCATGGAGCCCATGACGACGATCGTATACGGCACGATGATCCTCGTAGGGGAGCGACCGAGGATGAGTAGTAGGACGGCGTATATAGCTAAGAGCGCGTATACGAGCCTAAACGCTCCCCGGGTCATCGCGAGAACCGTCATCGTGAGCATCCCTAGGAAAGCCGCCTTAGCGGAGGAGCGCTTATAGGCTATGAGGAACAGCCGTAAGGTTAATAGGAGCATCAACACGCCTAGAGCCTCATCGTCGAAGAACCCGTATATCGTACGCCTGATGTGTCCGGGTAGAACGGCTATGAGGAAGGCCGCGAATAATGCGGCGCGCTCGTTCGTGAGCTCGCGCGTGAGTAAATACATGGCGAGGACCGTAAACGTACCGAAGATCACGGGCGTGATCGCGCACGCTTGCTGTAGGGATACGTGTATCCCCAGAGCGGTGAGTATCTTATACACGATGACTCCAGATATGGGGATCCCTATGTAGCTAGTGCTCCCTAGTTCGCGGCCCCGAGGGTACCGGGACATCGTATCATAATATAAGATGTACCCGATGATCCCCTTGTCTAATATTATCTTAGCGGCACGGTACTGCATCCGAGGGTCGTATCCTCTTAGGAGATCAAGCCCATTAGCTACATACGGCAACATCCTCACCGCGAACGCTAGGATCATTATACCGATTAGAGTGAGGTATCTGTAGACCGTAGCCGATAGCTCGCTCCGGAATTTCTTCGAAACGGTCCGAAATTTAGCTATGCGCTTCGAAATTTCCATTTTACCAACCATCTGAGCGGTTTATATACAGAAGGGTCGCGATCTGTTCGCGAAATCTCAAATTCATTTAAATACATCTTTTAGATATCGATAGTATGCCCGGTCGGGGTAGACGTCGTAGAGGTTTTGGAGGCCCTATGGGGCCCGGTCGGCGCGTGAGCGGTACCCTTCGGGGAAACGTCCCTCAGGATTATGTAACCGCCGCTAAGAACATACTAGCTCAGGCTACTAAGGGCATACCGTTCACTAATAAGCGGGGTCAGACGCGCATACCGATCATATACAATGGTCAGACGATCGGTATACTTCGGGAGGACGTTCCCGACCTTAAGCTACTTGAGCCCGCGAACTACGTGATGACCGGACGCGGGGCTAAAGTACGGCTCAGCTACGGAGGACGCATAGTGGGGCGGATTCGGGTCCGATGGTTTTTTCTTACTAAAATCCTGGAGCTGAAATGCAGAGAGAAATCGTGGTGTTCGCGGAGAGCGAGAGGTTAAAGAAAGTATTAGTGTACGATAAGGAACTCTGTGGCCTCTGTGAAGCGTGCGGAGCCGTGTGCCCCAAAGGCCTCCTCATCGTGCGCGACCATCAGATCGTGATCACCGATCCTAACGAATGTATCATGTGTGGCTTCTGTGCTACCGCGTGCCCCGTAGGAGCGTTGAGGATTGAGGAACGCTCTTGAATTTTTATAGTTTTAAGCTCATGGAGACGCTTAAAGTATTACACATAACCCCTCGGCCGCTCCCGGATATAAGAGTAGAACGCGCGATATTATCGGACCATTATATGGGTAACGAAGTTTATCTAGCGGCTCCGGACATAACAGGTCGGGCGATAAGGGAGATACCTTTAGGGTTCTATAAGTTAAAATTTACGCTGTTTGATAAGGCCGGTTATAGGCGGTCTAGGGGGAAACTAAAGAAGATCGTACAGAGGGTAAAGCCGGACGTTATACACGCTCACGATTTCCCCTCAGCGTACCTCTCAAAAGGCCTCGCCCCGATGGTTTACGACTCGCATGAGGATCGGGTATCCACCGCTTATATTAGGGCTAAGGTAAAACTCAAGACCCTCTTAGGCCCGCTTAGTTCGCTCCTAGAGTTTATTCCTAAGAAATATTATAGGAAGAACGTCGAGGTGATCGAGGACGTAGTAGTCGTGGCCCCTTCGAACAAAATCGTGGAGAAGTACTTAAAATTTGGGGCGAGGAAAGGTTTTGAGCTCCCGAACTTCCCTCATAAGCTCGAGGTTCCTAAAATAGAGCCGGGAATAGAGGAAGAGACCATTCACGGGGCGGTAGACCGTCCCCAATACATCGTCCACGGCCATAAGTTCCCCCATCGCAGGCCCGTAGATGGTTTTCCTAAGAAGTTCGAAGAGGGGAGATACGGGAAATTGTTCTTCGTGGGAGGGAACATAGGAGACTATAAAAACGTCACGCGGCATGAGTTCGTACCTCATATGAGGCTCTATGAGATGTTTAAGGACGTTCGGACGCTTCTGGTGCCGCGGAAGCCGCATCCTCTTCATGAGGGGATTTCCCCTAATAGGGTATACACGCTCATACAAGTGGGAGCGGTACCCGTAATACCGCGCACGCTCACCCAGGTAATCAAATACGTTCCCGAGGCGATCACGTTTTACGACGACGAGGAGTTCCGGGACATCCTCGAGGGCATCGCGAACGAGGATTCGGATAATCGGATAAGGAAGAAGAGGCGCGTGTATGAGGTGGCTAAACGCGTAAGGCGGCTCGATGAGGTACAGAGGGAGGCCTATAAGTACGCCCGATCAGGCAAATGCCTTTTCATCATCGCGCTCAGACGACCCTCTTCTCCTCATCTTATTATTTTATTGATGATCTCCCCTACAAAAATCGCTTCTTCTTAATAAGGACCGCGTTTATGTATCCTTCCTGTCCGGGCCTGTTTGTTACCTTAGCGAGTCCTAATTCGGTCTCTATGATCGCGCCCTTCGTGATTATTCTACGCCTCGCGTATTCGCGATTAGCGGGGTTTTGGACCACGTCTAGTATGCGCACCTTCTTCGCCCTGTGGGTCTCAGGGTCCATCACGTTCGCGTGAGTAGCCACTAGGAGGCGTATCTTAAAGTTCCCTCCGCGCGTGCGTATCTTCTTCTTTTTCTCCTTCTCCCCAAGCCTCGTCTCGGCAGGAGGCCTTCCGGCATGGGCGCGGCGCTTACGCTTATAATGCCTCCCCTTAAACCCTCCTGAGAGCTTCCTCAAGTCGCGACCGTGGTATATGGCCATACCTCATCACCGCTTCGGATTTATCTCTTCTTACTTAGAGCCCTCACGATCGGCTCATCGGGCATGTACACGCGGGCCCGTACTTCGTCCGTCTCGGGGTCGCGGAACTTTATTACCACGACCTTCAAGCGTCTCGGGGGCTTCTTAGCTCCTCTAGACCGTATGGCCTTAGACACTTCAGGGGAAATCCGCACGTGATCGGGGCCCACGCGCTTGCGCACCTTGATCTTCTTCCCTCCCTTCTCGGTCTCCGTCTCGTACGTCACACGGTTTCCTATCCGCTCGCGTAGATAGCGTACAGCACGCTTAGCGCGGCGCCGCCTGGGTATCGTCTTTAGTAGAGGGAAGAACTTTACTACGTACACCATGGGCTCGGAAATAGGCTCTAACATCTCGAGCTCTTCTACCTCTAACTCCTCGAGGGACATGAGAACGATGAGGCGGACGGTTAAGAAAGATCTTCTCCTCAGATTTATATTTCGAATGTACGCGATGATGCGAACGGACGAGTATTCTTTAAATTCGTGCGATGAAGGATAAAACTAGGGGCGGGTAGCTCAGCCTGGTAGAGCGCCGGCATGGCAAGCCGGAGGCCCCGGGTTCAAATCCCGGCCCGTCCACCACGGGTTAAAACTCCCGCCCTCGATTTCGGAATGCCCGTATACGTCCTCCTAATAAGAATAAAAGATGAGCTAACGTTACGCGTCGGATCCTTGGGAGAGCTTACCTTCGCTCCCGGGTATTACTTATACGTGGGTAGAGCGCCTAAAGATAGGATCTTCCGTAGAATCGCAAGACACTTTATGAGGGATAAGAAGCTGAGGCGGCACATCGATTATATAACCTCTAAGATTAAACCCGAGAGGGCTTTCATATATCGGAAAGAGGAAAGCGAGAGCGAAATGGTGAAGAAGTTATCGAACATGGGGCGGAGGCCCGTGCATAAACGTTTCGGATCCTCGGACGATCCCTCCTCATATAGCCACCTGCTGTATTCTGAGAGGTTATTATCGTTACCGGAAGGCGGGGAAGAGTACGTTCCCGAACGAGTAGAAACTTATTTTCTCTAGGTTATGGGTGTACGATGAACGTAATTTATGAGAAGCTTTATGATGAGATAGCCTTTACCCCTCCGGACCTAAGGGCCGTTCGGACTAGGCGCCCGAGGAAATTTATTAGGGAGTTGGGGGAGCCCAGGATCGTCGAGCCGAAGGAGGAGTTCATGGACGAGAGATACTTGTTGTTGGCTCACGATCCCGAATACGTCGAGCGCCTAAAGGCGTTTAGAGACATAAAGGAGCCCGTGCCTTTAGATTACGATACGTACGCTTACCCGGGATTCTTCGACCACGTGTTACATTACGTAGCCGGTACTCTCACGGCCCTAGAGGTAGCTCTACAGGAGGGGCACGCGTTTAACACCCAAGGGGGCCTACATCACGCTCATCGCGACCGCTCGGGCGGCTTCTGCCCCGTTAACGACGTGGCGATCGCGGCGTTGTACGCTTACGAGCAAGGATATAGGGTAGCCGTGGTGGACTACGACGCTCATCATGGTGATGGGACTCAGGAGATACTATACGATAAGGACATACTCCACATAAGCGTGCACGACTACGGAATATATCCGGGAACCGGGCGGCTCACCGAGATGGGAGTCGGTAAAGGCTTAGGTTATAACGTAAACATCCCCCTGCGTCATTTCTCCGCGGACGATTCGGCCGCGTTAGCGGCTGATCTGATAAGGAAACTACTCGAGTCTTATAATCCGGACGTGATCATCGTACAATCGGGCGCGGACGGTCGGCACGGTGATCCGTTAACCACCTTAAGATATAGCGTACACGCGTTCATAGAATACGGAAAGGCGCTTAGGGACGTGGGGGCTAGGCTAGTGTTTACCGCGGGCGGTGGATATACGGATGCCGTTCCGAAGCTCCGGAAGGCGGCTTATCTAACGGCTATAGGGAAAGAGGTGGAACCGTTCGAGAAGAGGATACCCGACCAGAACGTAGAGGGGACTCAAGAGGTTATAGCGGAGATCGTAGAGAGGTTGAGAAAATTAGGAATTTTGTGATCAGTACCGGGGGTTACTCATCAGCCGATCAGCTGGTAGCCAAAATCATCATCCTTCTCGTATTTAATAAGACGCGGAATAAAAACTCGTCTCCTCCTTAAGAAGAGTATTAGGGCGCTTATGATCGCGATGAGCGCTAAGGCGGGAACGACGACGTTCTCTGAGGCCTTTAGCTCCTCCACTAGCGTGGGCTCATGGATGTTCGTGGCGATAGCGACGAGCTTTACCTCGACGTTGATTCCCAGGATCGAAACGCGATAATCGAGGTAAGCTACGAATCCCGCCTTTTCGGCTAGCCGTAGTTCTATGTAATGGGTAGAATTCTGAGCCTGTACGATCTTTATGGAGAACTCGTTACCGCTTATATCGATCTTCTTAGACCCTTCCGTCACCTGCATCTGAAGCTCCTTTATGCCCTGAACGATGTCGTCCGTCCTATCGGGATCGAAGAACGGGACCCCGTCATCGTCATCCTCATCATATACGAACGGATACTTCTCGAAGTTCCGATCGTACTCTGCGGTCTTGTTTCCGTTCGGATAAATGAACGTAAACCTCATCTTATACGTCCCGTTACCTAAGTCCACGTAGCCGTCGAACGCTATCGCGAACTGAGACGGGAAGTTTATCGATAAGCCGCTTACGGATACATCGTACTTTACCCGACCCTTCTGTGCTACCCAAGGTATAGAATCTATAGAATAAGCGTAAGCGGGTACGAGAAGGGAGAGTAAGATAATAAAATGAAGGAAGCGCATATCCAAGAGTTCTTCTTATTTTATAAATTATTACTCGAATTTATCGATTGATGTCGAACGGACACGTAACGAAGGAGGAGGACACTTCTTAATTTCCTATTAATAGGAATTCACGTGCGCGAGAGACGTAGAAGGCGTCGTATACGCGACCCTTTTGGTCGTACTTTAGAGGGGCCCCCATCGGGAACGAAATGTCATCCAGCGTGTAAGTTCTTCATATGCACTAAGAAGGCGTTATATTACGATAGACGCACGGGGCGTCGGATGTGTAACGACGTGGGGGACGAATGTATAGGCGGGGAATGCTTATACGCTAAGTGCGCGATAGGTGCTCTGTTATCAGACGGACGCTGTCGCTTAACGCTCACTAAGAAGGTCAAGGAGATCGATGAGGAAGAGATGTACGAGAAATTCGAAAAAGAGTTCGAGGAGGAAGATTTTGAATGAATCGTTACAGGCTGTTTCTAATAGCTCTAATAGCTCTTATCGTGGTGATAGCTGCGGACAAAGGCGGCATACACGACGCGGTGAAGAGCGTCATCGAATTCTATCAGAACTCCGGATACTTCTGAGGTGATGAGTATGGGGTCGATAAGAGCTTATAGATTAATAGTTCAAGTGATATCGCTAATAGTTATCTACGGCACCCTAATAGGTCGGGCGGCCACGGAATTAATACTACCCATACTCGTCCCGTACCCTCAGTATTCGACCGTTGTGAGCGCTTTAGATGCGTTACAGACGGTCACTACGAGCGGGGCTTTTCCGCGGATACCGCTAGCGATCATATTCGGGACGTCCATAGTCTTCGGGCGCGCCTTCTGCGGCCGGATATGTCCCGTAGGTTTCATTCAAGATCTGTTCGTACCCATAGCGAGGCGCTTCGGTACTAAGGTATCAAAGGAGCAGAACCGCGGGATGTATCAGTTTGGGCTCTTCCTCCTCGCGATCTTTCTCATCGTTATAGCCTCGATAGGAGCCGAGGTAGCCGCGGGCGTGAAGAGCTTAGAGGAATTATCGCGGAGCTTAAGGGCGCCTTATGCGGCTATAGATCCCATTAATACGGCTATAAGCATAGCGCTTAAAGCGAGCTTTCGGGACTCGCGGACGTCTCATAAGAAACTCGCGATACTTAGGCTCTTCGTCTTCGCGCTTTTCGTGTATCTACTAGTACGCGTCCCTCGCGGCCGGTGTAGGCGGTTCTGTCCTTTGGGACTCCTAATGAGCCTCGTGAGTAAGTATTCCTTCATAGTAGTGAAGATCGATCCTCTTAGGTGCACCGGGTGTAACGCGTGCGTCCGCGCGTGTCCTATGGGGATCGACCTAATGGACTATAAGTACGAGATACGCGACCCGATGTGTCTCATGTGTCTCGACTGTGCCGACGCGTGTCCCGAAGGAGCTATCAAAGTCGGTATATCCTAAAGCATGCGGAAAGCCGTTTCTATAGCTACGATCCCGTTTTTGCCCCCTATTATACTTTTCATTCACGCCTCCTCACTCGACGGTAAAATCGTCATGAGCGTCCCTCCGATTATCTTAGCGGTAGTTATTCCACTCATCGTAATATACCTCTACACGAGGCGCGGGGGTAATCGGGAGATGCGCGAGGAGCTAAGAGCTAGGCGGATGATTATGATCACTTTAGGGCTCGCCATCATGTCTCTATACGAATTATACGACCGCTTAGGCCTTGATACCTTAGCGAGGACATCGCTCATATATGGTCTCGGGACGTTCCTAGCGGGACTATTTACGATATTGGGACATAAGACGAGCGTGCACGTGATGGCCCGGAGCGTTTCCGGATTCATAGAGCTCACTATCCGGCCCGTTCTGGGGATAATTATGATATTAGTAAGCGTGATCTCGGGGGTTTCAAGAATAAAGACGGGCGCGCATACCGTTTCTCAAGTAATAACCGGGTTCCTCATAGGTCCCTTATCGGTAGCGATCCTCTTCATACGGTGAGATTTTTAGTTCCTCGAGAACACATATTCTTCGAGCCGGGGTGGCCGAGCCAGGTTAAGGCGCGGGCCTGGAGAGCCCGTGGGGCTTCGCCCCGCCCGGGTTCAAATCCCGGCCCCGGCGCCACCTGAAGAAAGAAATTCGTTCGGGATACCTAAGAGGGTGAAGATCGCTTCGATCATAACGGACGTACCCGTGGATCCCTATAAGTTGAGGGACCTCACTTATGAGTACTTATACGAAGTATCCCGTACGCTAGTAGGCTCTTATCGGCAGGATCTCGGATTAATCCTCTCGATCATCGACGTAGAGCCTCTTCAAGACGCCTTTCGTTCCCCCACGGACTGCCGCATATACTTAAGGCTCAGGATCAAAGCCGTGGTGCTCGATGTAGAGGCGAACGACGTGCTTTTAGGTAGATTTAAGAAGGCCGAAGGTAGGTTCGTGGAGATAGGACTCGGGAGCTTCTTATCCGGAATGGCTCACGTTAACCATCTAGGAGACACGAGAAAGTATCGGTTTAAGATCGATCCGAACCAGGGAAGGGTCACTAGGACTAATAAGGAAACCGGAGAGACCGAGGAATACATGGTCGTGGGCGATGCCGTGCGCGTAAAGGTCACGGGAGGTAAGGTCTCCTCGAAGCTCCAATTCTCTATGAGAGGGGATCGGCTCGGGCCTATTAAGGTCATAAAGAAGAAACGCGAGGAGGTGATGAACCGTGGGTAAGACGCTTAAGCTCACCGTGAAGCTTAAGGCTTGTAAGCGCTGTCACGCGATCGTACCCGCTCATATGAAGGTGTGTCCGAAGTGCGGTAGCACGGAGTTCGGGACTATAGAAGGTATGGTGGTGGTATTCGATCCGGAGAGGTCCGTCATAGCTAAGCTCCTAAAGATAAACGCTAAAGGTATCTACGCTCAGAGAGTAAGGGATCGATAATTTTTTCCTCTTTCTCTAGTTAACTATGGGTCTAAAGGAGTATCTAGAGAAAAGAAAGCGCGAGCTGTTGGAGCGGTACATAAGGAACGGTATCGTGAAGTCCGAGGAAGTTATTAGAGCGTTCCTTAAGGTACCTAGGGAGGAGTTCGTGCTTCCTTCTTATAAGGCGTATGCATACGACGATACCCCGCTCCCTACGATAAGGGGACAAACTATATCGGCTCCTCATATGGCCGTAATACTTCTAGAGGCCCTCGATCTGAAGCCCGGCATGAAAGTATTAGAGGTAGGTACCGGTACGGGATATCAAGCCGCTCTCATGGCGGAAATAGTAGGGAAGGATGGGCTCGTAGTGACGATAGAAAGAATTAAAGAACTAGCGGAGATGGCTAAGAAGAACTTAGAGCGCCTGGGATATAAGAACGTAATCGTAATCCGGGGAGATGGTCTTAAGGGATATCCCAAACACGCCCCGTACGATCGTATACTCCTAGCGACCGCCGTGGATAAGATACCGAAGGAGCTACGGGATCAGTTAAAGACGGGCGGAAAGCTCGTGGCTCCTATAATAGAAAGGGGGATTTGGGGACAGACCCTAACGGTATTCGAGAAGACGCCCGAGGGAATAAAGAAGAAAAAACTCATGGACGTTCTCTTCGTCGTAGCTAAAGAGGGAGTAGAGGAGCGACCTCGCTCGAATTCTACCAGCTTGCCTTCTAAGAGAACGGCTTTAGGATAGTTCGAGACGTCGAACGGATTACCAGTCCGCAACACCATAGAGGCTAACATTCCGGGACGTATCGAGCCGATCATGTCGTCCATCCCTATGAGCTTCGCGTTGTGATACGTAAGCACCTTTATCGCCTCCTCGACACTCATTCCGAAGCGTAAGAAGTAGCGCATCTGTAGATAGAACGTGTTGCTCATCACGACGGGATGATCGGACATGATGCCGAAGAACGCCCCGGATTCCATCAGGAGTTTCACGTTCTTCCGCGTCTCGTGCTTTAGCTCTACCTTATAAGCTAGGGAGTCTAAAGGACCGTAGACGATACCGATCTTATGCTTCCGAAGGTCGGCCCGTACGTAAGAGTGGTGTACGTCACACGTGTGTTCGGCTGTAGCGTTGAGGTTGAACCTCTTCACGAGCTTTATTAGATAATACGCATCGTCCTCCTTGTGTACGTGTACTTTAGCTATCGGCCTCCCGCTTAGTAGGTCAAGTATAGCGAGTTCGTCCGGAGTGAGCTCGAGCTCATTGATCCTTTTTATCTCCTCGGATAACTCCTCAAACTCGTCGCGCGTGATTTTTCCTTCCTTAAGCTTTTCCATGAGGCCGCGTATCTCCTTCTTCGTCTTTAGGTCGAGCTTCTCCTTCTTCCTTAATACCTCCAGGAACTTCTTCTCGAGTAAGGAGTATACTCCCATACGCGTATTAGGCCTCGTACCGCGCCGGTTCGTGGTGCTCCTCGGGTTGTATCCAAGAGCCATCTTATATCCGATATAACGCACTAGCGCCTCATCGCGGTGTCTCGCGAAGTTCCTGATCACAGCGGCCCTTCCTCCTAATACGTTACCGCTACCGGGAATTACACAAGAGTATAGCACGCCCCGTTCTACCGCGTCCTTAAATGCCCTATCGTCGAAGTAAATACCGTCTAGAGGATCATTAAGAGGCCGTATTTCGTCGAGCCGCTCGTTCGTCTCCGCCTCGTACCGAGGCTCACCGTGACGCTCCATTCCTATGTGGCTATGAGGGTCCACGAACCCTGGAGTAACGAACTCGGCCTCTATGATCTCTACCCCTTCGGGCTTCTCCTTAGTAACCTTGGAGATCTTATTTCCGTCTACGATCACATAAACGTCGCGTAAAAACTCGGCTTTGTAACCGGGATGTAAAAGCTTAGCCTTAATAGCGATCATTCATTTTCTCAAACCTCGACTTTATGTATTTTAGACGGACGAAGTCCTCGCGTTCGCGCTCCTCTAGGTACATCTTAATGAACTTAACTTGTTCCTCGAGCCTCGGTATAAGTATGTGTTCTAAGGCGTTTACGCGACGCCTAGTGCGTCTTAGCTCCTCAGCTAGGGCTCTAAGAACGATGTAAAGCTCAGCGAACGCGATCATCTGCTTCAAGAGCTTAGAGTATTCCTTCGCGGTCTCATCGACGGCCGGAGAAGGACCTATCATGAGGGCCTCTAGATTTAACGTCCCACGTATGTCTAATACGAACCTAGGAACGCGTACTCCCATAAGGTTAGCTTCCTGAGCCTTTAGTTCTACCCTAGGGGGAGATATTACGGAGGCGGCACGTAGGGTATAAATACCTATATCTGTACGCGCTTGCCTAGCGCGCTTTCTCGCTACGGAATACGTCATGATCGTATCCATCGCCATATTGCGTATGCGATTTAGATATCCGTGGAACTGTATTAATAGCGCGTCCATTTTCTCCTTAAGTAACTCCTTACCGCGCTTCGCTAGGTTTAATAGCTCCTTCTTCGTCCTCAATTCCGCACGCGTCGCCTTCACGGGTTGACTCATGTTCTTTCTACCTCTCCATCTATTTCCTCTATCGGCCGAGGAGCGAAGTATGGCATAGCCTCGATCACGCGCCTAGCGAACGTCCTAAAGGATTCCTCTACGACTATCGGTACCATCCCCTCGTCGGGTTGCCCATAGATCACGATGGAGCGATCCGGAGCGAAGAGCACGGCAGGTAACGCTAATAGATCCTCCTCTCCCTCCACCTTCACCCACCGACGCTTCTCTATAGCCTCGCGCACCACCTCCATAGCTTCGTCCGTAATCGAGCTCCTCGGATTCCTTACGGTTACGTTATAATGAAACCTGTATCTCGACTTCCTACGCTTCGTCCTAAAGTCGAAGATCGCGACGTCCGGCTCGTTACCTAAAGCTATTAACGTGGCCGTTACCACGTCTCCTACGGTTATGATCATCGTGGGCCTTATAACATCGAGGATTCTCAAGAGCTCCTTTTCGTTCACTACCCACGATAGCGGCTTCGCTAAGCGCCTCCTTATTTCGGGAGTAAGAACGCGAGCGCCCGTCACTCAGTCATCGTATTCTTTACTATTTGAGCATCATTACATAAGTGAACGAGGATCTGGTCGATAACCTCTCGAAGATTATAAAGGCTCTTAGTAGTCCGCTTAGATTAAGGATCGTGCTACTCCTACTACGCTACGAAAAGCTCTCAGTAAGCGACCTTGTGGACAAGACGGGGGAGGCTCAGAGCTTAATCTCCCACCATCTGAGCGTCCTTAGGGAGGCGGGGATCGTTAAAGTAGAGGAAAAGGGTAGGTATCGCTATTATTCGATCGATAAAGAGAGAATGAAGGAGGTAGCTAAGGAGCTCATCCTCGGCATCCTAGATAAAAAGACGCGCGAGACCATCCTAGATTTCCTCATAGACCTTCTATCGAATAAGGTAGGAAGTGAGGTACAGAAGGACGGCGAATGCGGTAGCTAGCGCTATAGAATACACCATACGCACGTCCGGAGAGCTCCTCGGCATCACCGAGGACGAGGACGCGTAAGCCCCAGCGATATAAGCTATGATCCCCATCTGAGGTACATAAGAGAAGAGCCGGTAGCCCGCGGCGGAGATGACGGATACGACGAGAAGCCCCTTCGGATTTATTTTGTATTTTTCTTCTACGACGTAAGCTATCGGTGATACTATGAGCGATAGCACAAAGAACGGTACATAATCGAGGAGCATAGCTACGATCGCGGACATAAGAGGATCGAGACATAAACAAGAAAAACTCAAAGCCGTACCTCATAAACGCTCTCCATCCGCTTACCCGGATCGTGCTTGTGTCCTAACTCTTTAAGAGATAGGTCTAAGGCCCCGAGTATCATAATTACTTCGCGCACGTTCGTGAGGTTCATGTGACTCACGCGTATGATCTTACCCTTTAGCCTCTCTTGTCCTCCGGCTATGATGATTCCCTTCTCGAGTACCCTCTTACGTATGTCCTCCGCGCTTATTCCTTCGGGCGGTAACGCGGCTGTAACAGTGTTAGAGTAATATCCTTTCTCCGCGAACAACTTTAGCCCTAATTTCGGAAACGCCCTGCGGAACGTCTCACCCACCTTCCTATGTCTCATCACACGCGCCTCTAATCCCTCCTCCAAGATCATCTTCAAGGCCTCGTGAGCGGCATATATGAGGGAGACCGATGCCGTGTAAGGTGTATCGTTCTGCTGAGCCTTCTTTATGTGCTTCACCAAGTCCACGTAGTAAGGCTTTCCCCGCTCGCGATATATCTCGTTAACGCGTTCCCGAGCCCTCTCGGAAAGACTCACGAAAGATAACCCGGGAGGCATACCCAAGCACTTCTGGCTCCCGCTTATGAGCACGTCTATCTCCCGCTTATCGAAGAACACATAATCTCCGCCCACGCTCGTGATGCCGTCCGCTATGACGTATCCGTCGTACTTGTGTACTACCTTAATGATCTCCGGCAACGGATTCAACACGGCCGTGGAGGTCTCGTTATGCGTGAGCGTCACAACGGCTCCCGGATTATCCGAGATGAGCTCCTCTACGTCCTCCGGCTTAACCGCCTTGCCCCGTTCGTACTCTTTTACGATCACGTTCTTTGAGTGCCTCTTAGCGATCTCCATGAGGCGATGGGAGAACTTTCCGTTCACTAGGGAAATCACGGTGGTGTTCTCGTCCACCATATACGCCACAGCTGCCTCCATAGCGGCCGTCCCCGTACCCATAAAGGCGGTAGTTAAGGCGTTTTTGCCCCCGATTATCTCGTTGTACATCTCGAGGACCTCCCCGTATATCTTCCTAAATTCGGGTGTACGATGATAATATACGGGCTTAGCTAAAGCGCGGAGGACGCGGGGATGAACGTTTACGGGTCCCGGAACTCCTAGCCGAGTATTTTCTATATCTACATCCATTCAGTCTACATTTTCTAATTATATCCTCTTGTCGACGATCCTCCATAAGCTCGACGGGGATATGAGTAGGTCTCCGAGCACTAGAGGTTCCTTAGAGATCCTTATCACCCGATCCGGCCGCGGGTACACGGAGACGAGTACGCGACTCGGTGAGGCTAAAGCGAAGGTAATCTGTTTGGAGATCACCGCGGGTTCATAATAAGGCCATAAAGGGAACGGGAACACGATCGCTATTTCGCCCGAAAGCGTCCTCAAAAGAGCGTCCCGAAGCGCTTTATAATCGGGTTTCTCCGAGTCTAATACAAGTTTATCTAGCTTAGCCATCCGAGGGAACTCGCGGAATATCCTTTCGGTCCGATCTTTTGTCGTAATTAAAAACGCTCTATGGGCGATATACGGCATGTACCATTACGTGGTCCTTATGATAAGGTTCTAAGTCTATCACCTGTAGTATCTCGAAGCCGCACGACTCTAGCTTTTTGATCTCGTTCTTGAAGATCACCTCAGGCTCCGCCGCGGAGTCTATGCTTCTAGCCTTAATCGCGATGAGTAAGTGGCCGTTATCCCTTAGGTATACTTGGGCGTTATCGCACACGATCTTCGATTGCGCGGGGTGAGCCACGTCCGCGTATAATACATCCACGGGCATCCCCACGATCACGGTATAACTCCGAGGCTTCGTAGCGTCCGCGAGTATGGGAACGAGATTCTTCCTATCTAAAGCGATGTATAAGAGCTCGCGGAGCATCCTATGAGCTATATCTACGCCGAAGACTATTCCCTCAGGTCCCACTATGTCGCTCACGTGTGAAGCGGTAGTTCCGGAGGCTACGCCCAGGTATAATACGCGACTACCGGGTAATATAGGCATTTCCTCGAGACCGTTTAATATCGCGGCAGCGAGCTTAGAGCGAGACGCTATCCGAAGACGATACTCGGTTCCGTCTATGTTTACAAGACGCTCTCCATATACGCGCTTACCCGGCACTAGGTTTTTCGTAGCTAGCCTCTCTTCCCCTTCAACCTCAATCATGTATACGCCCGGAAAGATCTCGTGCACGCTCATCACCTCTTACGCTTTTTCCCCTTCTTTACCTTAGGCTTCTTACCTCTACTCGGGCGTTTACTGGGCTTCACCTTAGGAGGCTTCCTCGCCTTCTTCTTGATCGCTCCGGTGGCCACGGCCTGCTTGTACCGCTCTAAGACGCGCTTATAACGTTCTTCGAGTTGCTCCTTAAGCTTATCCGCCACGAACTTACCTGAATACGCGTCCACTCTAGCGGCTATAGCGATCTTAGCGGCCATCGAGCGAGCTATCTTACCGCGTACTGCTTTGGGCGATCTATTTATCCGCGGGTGCCTGAAGATCACTCCGTGCTTAGGCGGAGGGGTCCCCTTATGTAGGCTCCTAAATAGCGCTTTCTCCGCCCCGAGTACTTGAATCTTCGATCCGGGCATCTTAGCGAGCCTTTCTAGTCCCTTAGCTAGATATATCAAACGGGCCGCGATCACGTCACCCACGAGGTGCGATACGTTCGGAGCTACTTCGGAGACGAGATCGGATATGCGCTTCTTCGTCTCATCTATAGCCTCATATAGCTCCACCCCTATCTTGGCGATATGCCTTAAGAGCTCCATGGTTTCGTCGTCGAAGAGCACCACGGGCCCCACTCTAGCCGCATCGACGATCTCCTTCGCGAGCTCCTTTCCTACTATAGGTTCTAGTTTCTCTACGGTCATACTCGTCGCGGGCCCGATCTCGGCTATGATCCTTAAGTACTTTCTATTATCGATCTTATCCCCCATCTCGGTCTTAGGTGATAAGGCGGGGAAGTGTGCTCCGTATATTTCGCGTAACTGGTTCGCTAGCTGGTTTACGATCTTCTCCAAAGCGTCTAATAGCTTTACGAGCTGTACTACGATCACGTCCTTACGAGATAGCTCCTTGGAGAGTCTAAGCTTTAAGAGCTCTATAGCTAGATTCCGCATGTATTCCTTATACTTCTCCTCGCTCCCGAACGTCTCTATCCCTTTCCTCTCAGCTTCCTTAATGAGCTCAAACATCTCGCGAGACGCGCGTATGGGCTCATGAGCCAAGCCTATATCGACCAAATACGGAACGCTTACGATCTTCTCCCCGGAAGCCATCTCGCGGATCTTTTCGTATTCAGGTATTATATTACCCTCTTCTATCGCTATAATCTTCCTCGCTACCTCCTGAGGGTCCAGCCTCTCGAATTGTATGACCTCAACCTTGTCCCCCTTCTTTACGATAAACCCTATCGGTATGGGTAGAACTAGCATTATCCATCTTCGACGGAGCGTCTTTTTTATCTCCTCCAAAAATCATGAGATCTTCTCTATGATGTTCGGGTCTCCTCCGACCATTTCGATGTAATCCCTCCGGTTGTTGATTACCTCTACGAGTTCGTCCGATAGCGAGCCTAATACCTTTAGAGCCTTATAAAGCTCCGCGAACGCTAGTATTTTACCGATAGGAGGCATGTCCATGCGATATATTAAGCGCTTAAGTGTGTCCAGCTTTAGCGATATCTTATCCTCTA
>JAMOTR010000083.1 GCA_027068385.1 Candidatus Heimdallarchaeota archaeon | reverse complement strand
AAAGTAAAGGCTAAACGCGGCGTTTCTAGGCTTAAGATCAAGGACGGGAAGATATACCTCAAAGGAAAACTCACGCTAGCTTTAGTACGCGCTCAAAGCGGGGCTATAGTAGAGAACATACGCTTTAAGGTGTATCACGGGAGAAGGAGGATAGGGGAGCTCGACGAGCGCTTCGTGGCTGAGCTAGTACCCGGGGACGTAATCGTGCTAGGAGGTCAAACGTATGAGGTGACGAGTATATTATGGGACAGGAGGATCGTCGTGGTAAGACCATCGCCCTCGCTATTACCTACGGTACCGTCGCGGATAGGCGAGATGCTCCCGAGGACGTTCGACCTATCTTTAGATATAGGATCGTATCTAGCTAAATACGACGAGGGTAAGGAGCCGGAAGACTTTAAGAAATACATCAGGGAGCCCGTGAGGAAACGCATAGAGACGCTTGTGAGGATGCAGAAGGCGATCACGAGGAAGTTGCCGACGGATAAGAGGATCGTCGTGGAACTCACGCGTTATGATATAGACGGGAGGTACGGATACGCGCTAGTGTTCCACGCCCTCTTCGGTAGGCGCGTGAACAGAGCGCTATCGGCGGCCGTCGCTTATGCGGTATCAGAAGTCCTAGGAAGCGTTCGTTTAACCTATAACGATAACGGTTTCGTGATATACTTAGACTCTAAGGAGGACCTAGATGATATCTTAACCGAATACGGCTCCGTCGAGGGGATTTTCAAATACATACATAGGGAAGGGATAGAGAGGATCCTCGAGGATCATCTAATAAAGACGCTATCGTTCCGCCTAAAGTTCTTCAAGGTGATGATCCGCTCGATGGCCATAGACGTGAAGATCTCGCGCTATCGCATAAACCCGAGGCGTCTCACGGATATGATCCTAGACGTGATGCTAGAAGCTGGGGATCTCGATCATCCGCTCATTAGGGAGACGCTTAGGGAGATCATGTACATAGATATGAACCTCAACGACGCGAAGAAGGTGCTCGAAGGGATAATATCAGGGGACATCGAGGTTTACTACATAGAAACCGAAACGCCCTCAGCGTTCGCCACGGATCTCATCCTCTCCGGAATTAGCGACATCACGCTAGCTAAGGAACGCGAGAGGGCCGCGAAGAAGATATACGATAGGATTATACGCTCGTTAGCCGCCTCCGGTGAGCTACAGAGCGTACTAGGACTACCGAAGCCTAAGTTCCCGCTGAGTTTCGTGGAGAATTTCTATAAGGAAAGACGTCACGAGGTACGTCGCTTATACGGAAAAAAGGGCGTAAAGAAGCTTCTTTCATATGGCGTCCCGTTCTTTATCGACCCCGCACACGAGCCGTCCATCATTAGATCTACGATAGAGTCCGTAGGCGTAATAAAACAATACATTCAAAAGCTCATCGAGGAGGGGTATGTGGTAAGCGTGAGACATCCGATACATGGAACCGCGCGGGTATCTAGGGAATACGATGCCGTGTATTATACCATACGGGGGCGCGATCGCGAGCCTACGGAGGAAGAGAAGGAGGTGTTGAGGAAGCTAAACGATCGGAAGACCTTCGATGAGCTCTCTAAGGAGCTCGATATGCCTAAGGCAAGGCTACGCGTAATGATTAATAGGCTTCAGACTCTCCGGCGCGTCCTCGTCGGTTTCAAGAACGGTGAGACCGCGTACAAGCGTCGCGAGCCCCCTAAAAAGATGAATAGAAAGGAAGCGGAGAGGATAGCGATAAAGAGGTATCTCCGGCTCTTCGGCCCTCTCACGCCCGCTGAGATCTTCGGTTACGTGAACGTGGAACCGGAGGCTATAAAAGATGACGAGGAGGTCGTGTACGGCTATTTCGTCCCTAAGCTCGATTTTCAATACATGCTACGCGAGGATCTTAAGAAACTCGAGTCGCTTTTTAAGTCCCGAACGATCCTTAATGAGTATCTCCTTGAGTAGAGCAATGAATATCGTCGATCGCGTGAGGGGATTACTGTATTCCTTAGATATAAGACCGGGAGAGAAGACGATCCTAGCGGCCGTAAGCGGAGGGAAGGATTCCGTAGCGATGCTACATATACTAGCTACTCTTGGTTACGACGTGATACCTTTCCATATACTCTTATCCGAACACGAGTCTCACTTAGAGCGGGCGGAGACCGTAAAGAAGGTGTCTAAGTTATTGGGTTTAGAGCCCGTAATAGTGCGTCTGAAGGATTACTTGGGCTTCGATATACTAGAGGTAGCGGAGCTCGATAACAGTAGGCGCGTTTGTTCGGATTGCGGAATCGCTAAGCGCCGGATCATGAATCGCTACGCGATAGAACACGGGATCCCAATAATCGCTACCGGCCACACGCTCGAGGACTCGCTCATGTTCTTCATAAAGAACCTCATGAGCGGACACATAGAGCTCGTCCCTAAGGTGAAGCCGTATCGTGAGGGCGTCCCCGGAATCATGGCCGCGAAACTCAAACCCTTGTTCTACATCTCGGAGCGCGAGACCGCGGAATATGTAAAGAGAAACTACCTTCCGGTAGCTAAAAAGAGGTGCCCCTTCGAGAAGACGGACGCTAAGAGGTTCGCCCTAAAGGAGCTTATGCGGAAGTTCGATGAGCTATACGCTGGAGGGCTTAAGGGCCTAGTGAAGGGAATGATTAGGTTCATAAAGACGTATTGTCCTCAGGAGCGCGAGGAGGTACTAAATAGGTGTAAGATATGCGGCGGTCCTACGAGTCCGGATAGGGAGATCTGCACGTTCTGTGCGTTAAAGAGGAGGCTAGAAGAGAAGGCGAGAAAAAACGAAAACGAGAAAACGTCAAAATAACTTCGCTCGCTTACGTTAACGGTATGCCTAAGAAAAGGAAGAATGCCGGTAGAAGGAAAGGAGAGAAAGGACGTGTAAAATATGTTCAATGCTCTATCTGCGGTCGTGTTATACCGGAAGATAAGGCTATAAAGAGGACCGTATTAGTCCCGCTAGTCCCGCCCGAGATAAGACAGGAGATCGAAAGGCAGATGAAGGAGGCTCAGGAGCGCGGGGAGGAGTTCGTGATACCTCCGTACATACCGGTAAAGAGGGAAGTCCGCTACTATTGTATCTCGTGTGCGATACATCATCACATCATTAAGATTAGGCCTAAGGATGAGAGGAAGCCTCAGGGGGACATATTCTTAGCGTGATTTTTCCGAAAAAATTCGCACGACGACGGCTTCTACAAGATCTACGGACCTTACCGTCGCTCCATACTTCTTTAACTCATCCATTATATCGTATAAGTCTAAATCGGGCCCTTCCACAGTAAGTTTTACCACTTCCGTATTCTCGTCCGTCTCCACTCTCTCGAAAATTACGCGCTTAATGTTCGGAACGTTCTCGGCTAAGATCACGGCTAACTCATAGATGGGCGGATTCTTGAGCTTGTATACGTCTAGCACTAGCCTCTTTATTAAGACCTGATGGTCATCATCTTCCGACACGATAGCATCTAGAGTTTATGATTTAATTTTTGCATGACGCCCGCTCGAATCTCAAATTTGACCGATTTTTCCTTTATCCGCTTAGTTAATATTATATATGTTACTCCCGAAGCGCGTGAGGAGCCATCTCATCCGTTTATCCATCTTAGGCCCCATTTATAGGCTATACGATCGGTATTTGTGGCGTAAAATAAGGAAGAAGCCCGTGCCTCATAGCGTCGGTATAATATTGGACGGAAACAGGCGTTTCGGGAGGAAATACGGAGTAAAGGATCCTCATATGCGGGGAGCTAGAAAGGTAGAGTCGCTATTGGAGCGGTTGTGGGACGTAGGGGTAAAGAGCGTTACCCTATACGCCTTATCCACCGATAACTTAAGAAAGCGCTCGAAGGAGGAGCTAGAGGAAATATTCAAAGCGTTATCTCGGGGTCTCAAGAGGCTTAAGGAAACGGGAACATTAGATAAATACAGGATACGCTTCAGGTCCATCGGCCGCATAGAATTACTACCCGATCGGCTTCAGAAGGAGATACGCGAGTTAGAGGAACACACGAAGGATTATGATAAGGGGGAGCTAAACCTCGCGATCGCCTACGGTGGTCGCACTGAGATCGTAGATGCCGTGAGGAAAATCGCGGAGAAGGTTAAGAGGGGCGAAATAGAGCCTGAAGAAATCGACGAGGATACGATCTCGAGGCACTTATATAACCCTAACCTCGATCACGTGGATCTGATCATACGCACCTCGGGCGAGGAGAGGCTATCGGGATTCTTATTACGGCAATCCGCTTACGCTGAGCTCTTCTTCATCGAGGTATACTTACCTGAACTCAGGCGCTTCGATATTCGGAGGGCTATAAGGGACTTCCAAAAGCGCGAGAGAAGGTTCGGGAAGCGAACACGAGGTCGGAGAACGGGCTTTAGAAAGCTCTTATATTTTTCTAGGAGCCGCGCTATCCTCAAATCATACCCACATAATTATCTTCAGTGTCGCGCGAGGAGCGGATATTAAAGCGTCTAAGGGATATAGGCGAGTGGATATCGAAAGAGATAGCCGAAGGTAGGCGGCCCTACTTGAGGCTACGGGAAAGGTCGACGAGTAATATAGTGTACGACGAAGAGTCCGGAGAGTACGTTATAGCCGATTCGTTCGCGGAGAGAAGCGCGAAGCACATGAATCAGATACGCGCCTTCGCGAACACGGTCCGGATAGCTATGTTCGTGGCGGAGCTAATAAGGCGGGGAAAGACCGCGACGCTTAGAGAAACGTACTATCAAGGGGAAGCTTATGGTGTGTTCTTTAAGGATCAACAGGAATCGAACGAGCGCATAATGGACTTAGAGACGCTCCTAGACGTACCGCGCGAGGATTTTCATATATTCCCGGAAGAGCGCTCCTTCGTATACGGGCCGCTCGAGGTAGAGGTCACTGAAGGACATGAGACTAAGCGCTTGAGGCTCGACGTGATCGAGGACGGCATCGCTATAGGACCTAAGCTCACCACAGCGCGCTTCATAAAGGAGAGCTTAAAGGAGAAACATAACGGTCGCTACGACATCGAGCGCGTGATAGCTATAGAAAGCGGAGGTATGTTCTCTAGGCTTATCGAGGAGCGCGCTCACGAGAGGTTTAACGCTATACTTATACACTTGGGAGGGCAGGCCCCTAGGGCTACGAGGCGTTTCATTAAGCGCCTAAACGAGGAGCTCGGACTTCCGGTGTACATATTCACGGACGGTGATCCTCGGGGAATGCATATAGCTATGGTGATCAAATACGGCTCCGCTCACGCCGCTCACGTTCCCGGATTAGCTACGCCTAAGGCTATACGGATGGGAGTACGGGCCACGGATATTCAAGAGTATAAGCTACCGAGCGATAAGCTCTCCGAGATAGATAAAAAACGCCTTAAGGACCTAAGGAAGGATCCGCGTTATCAGCATAAGTTCTATCAAGATCAGATCTCCACGCGGTTAAAGATCGGTAGGAAAGCGGAACAACAGAGCTTCGCTAGATACGGTTTAGCGTATGTAATAAATTACTTGGAGAGGAAGTTTCGCCTCTTAGAGGAAATGCGTGAAGAAAATAGGTTACCGCCCTGAATCACACTATTATTACGGTTTTTGGTACGTGTATTAACCTCTCTACTCCACCTTCGGTTATGACCACGTCGTCCTCCAAACGTACCCCGAAGCGCTTCGGTAAATACACACCGGGTTCCACGGTGACTACGTTAAACGGCTCTAGCTTACGCTTCTCATAGGGATTCAATCCGGGACCTATGTCGTGAGTTTCTAGGCCTAGCGCATGACCTAAGGAGTGGGTGAAGTATTCGGCATATCCTCTTTCCCTTAGGTACTCTACGGCCATTTCGTGAGCCTCTTTACCCGTTATTCCGGGCTTTAGATGTTCCTCAACGTAGTTCTTAGCCTCATAAACGGCCTCATGTACGAGGAGGTAATCCTCGGTGGGGCTTCCGTGGTAATACATCCGCGTAGTATCGGCGCACATCGTTCCGTATCTAACCCCGAAGTCCACGAGTATAGGGCCGTTCGACTCTAATCTTCTATAACTCGGCCTGTGATGCGGGTTAGCGGTGTTCTCATGGAAAGCCACGATCACGGGAAAGCTAGGCTCACCGTATCTACGTATCTCCGCGTATAACTTAGACGCTAGCTCTCTCTCCGTCATACCTTCCGTGATCATGTTCGGCAATTCCTCAGCGATCTCGCGCGAGTATTCGGTAGCTTTCTTAAGAGCCTCTACTTCACCAGGGGTCTTCACACCGCGAAGCTTTAAGACGAACTCGCCCGCGGGCTTCAACGTAGCGTACTTCTCTAAGAATTCTTTCATCGCGCTCGTAAGGGCGTTAAGCGAAGAAAACGCGCGCCTTTCGTTTTCTTCTATCTCCACGTAATCCGCTAGGAGAGTCTTTCCCTTCACGCGCTCCTTTATCCGGCTTAAGAGCTCCTCGTACTTACGATACGTGTAAAGTTTCCCTACGTTCGAGAACGCTTCGAACATACCCTTATCTATTTCGTGAACGATCCCCTCTACGATTCCATCGTGTACGATCGCCGCGGCCGCTCCTACGTTCTTATCGCCCATTAAGTATTCGAAGTTCGTATCGAGCGTCGTCCGGGAGGAAACCTCGCGCGTGAGTATTACCCGACCGTCTACCTCGTAAGACTCTAAGAGCTTAAACGTGCGCTCATGCCTCTCCCTTAAGAGCCTCTCTACTAAACTCATGATATATCGGAGAAGGTGATTTTTTCTTGTGGCGCTCGAGTCGTCCCCTATAATCGAGAGAAGTCTCCTCTTAGCGCGTAAGTTTTTCCCTCTGGCGGGGCCGCCGGGATTTGAACCCGGGACCACGGGATTAGGAGTCCCGCGCTCTATCCAGGCTGAGCTACGGCCCCTACTATTTTATCATCAAAGAGCATCCTTTTATTTCCTACCTTAATGCCCTTAGGAAATGTTCGTTACGTTCTTTAAGGGATTGAAGCTCTTCGTGGGCGTAACTGAGGTCGACGATCCTAGATCCTTAATTAAATATGACCCTAATCTCGGCTTCGTCCAGCCGCTTAGATTCGGCTCTATAATTACCCCGAGACACGGCTTCTATATAGCTTATAAGAGCCGGATCTTAAAGGGACGTAGGATAAGGCTCCCGAACTCCGTGGCTTTATGCTTAGTGGCGGGAACGAATCAGATATCTAAAGCGTTAGAGAAGGTGGGAGTAGAAGGAGGGGTAGTACAAGTTCTGGGCGTGGGAGAACGGAACATAAATGCGATCGAAGGGCGGCCTAAGGAGGAAGACGTGAAGGAAATACATGGGACGACGAACGAAAAGGAGATCATAGAAAAAGCCGCGATCACCTCCTTAACGCTTTACTGAACATCTCCTCGTATATATCTAAGATCTCGCGTAACGTCTCTAGGAGGTTCTTTAGCTCCTTGTAATCTACATAACGCTTATCGCATTTGCTCATCGCTTCCTTAGACTCACGATACTTTTCTGTGACGAAGTCGAAGATATCGCTATTTAGCTCGTCGAGGGTGGTCATCACCTGAAGGCTATTTACGAACTCCCTGAGCTTATCAATCGCGTATAAGCATTCGCCTCTCACCCGCGTCGCCTTGCGGTATATTAATAGTATCTGTTTAAGCACGAGGAGCACCTCGGGCGCGTTTATCGCGATCTTCGTGATCTTTAACGCCCTCTCGATACACCTGAAGGCATTACTAAAGAATCCTAAGCTCGCGTAGCCCAAAGATAATGAGATGTATATCCATATGAGGCTAGTCGCGTCCGTCACCTCCAACCTCTTTATGTTCTTCGCGATACGCTCTAGCCTACGTAATCTCTCTGTGGGGAATCCCCGATAGATGAGCGAATGCAACGCTAAGGAGGTGAGCCTTATTTTCGCCTTCCTCCCGTACCCTCTCCTCCTAGAGCATAATAATAAGCACCCCTTTGAGTCCTCTTCTAATATCTTTAATATGTTCTCCGCGAACTTTATCGGCTCGTTTACCTTGCTAGCGATGTCTAGTATGCGATCGACGAATAAAGCGGGGTATATCAAGAGCACGTTCTTAGCTATAATCGACGCCTCCTCGACGGTGATTGAGCCCTTAGTAAGGCCCGACGTGAGTGAAAGGAAGAAATTTTTAACTTCATCAAGCGCCTCCGGCTGGTTGGTTAACCGGTCCACGCTTTCTAATATTACGTCTTCAACTTCCACGAGTAAGATATGGTTATAGTCCTAAGGATTTCTCCTCCATCCGAAGAGATCTGGGGGTAACGTTGAAACTAATACGCGTCTACAAATTATGGATAAGAAGTTTCTAGCGCTCTTAATACTCGTATCCTTCGTATTCATACCGTACCAAACCGCCCCTTCGGAACCCCACGGTCGTCTCGTCGTCGTGATCGTCCTCGACGGTTTCAATCCCGCGTACCTACCTAACGCTACTTCCCTAGATTCTCTAGCGAGGCTCTCCGTCCCACTATACGTGACGTATCCTGCAGTGACGATCGTGAATCACCTGACGTTCGTTACCGGTATGTACCCGAACGAGACGAATATCCCTAATACCTATGTGTATGACCCCAATAAGCTTAGGTCCGATTGGACCTCTCCTTCGGACGCGGAGCTCTCCCGGAGCGATATACTCGCGAGCGAGAACCTCACGACGTTGTATACAGTAGCGGGGGAGAAGGGATACCTAACGGCTCTAGTTACCGCTAAATCTAAGCTCTTAGCGCTATTGGGTACGAACGGTAAGGCGACCGTGCTCGATAAGTATCCGGGATACGTGGACTACGATAACTTAACGAACCAGATGTACATCAACGAGCGGGCCATGAACGAGACGAAGAGGATCGTGGAGTCCCGGATCGATAAGATCGTCGACGGGGAGAGAGGGTACATACTCGTGAACCTTCCGGGTACCGACTACATAGGACACAACTATGGGCCGTTCTCTCCGGAGTACGCCCAGGTGGCCTTACAGGAGATATCCTTAGTGTATGAGTTCATTACGCGGTTGAAGAGCACCCCCATCCGGTCTAGGAGCCTCGTTATCGTGTGCGGCGACCACTCCATGGCCCCGGTAAGCGAAAACGTTGCGACCGAGGACACCGTAACGCACGCCCTTATAATTCCCGAGCTAGCCGTAGCCGGGGTCACGCACGTGGGCATAGGTACCTCAGGTAACGGAGTTCTCTTATACCTATTAAACAACGATACTAATACGATAGAGAAAGCCGTTCAGACTCTTCGGAACACGGGGAAGGTAGACGGAGTTCGGACGAGCGTGTACGTAGATGGAGCGAACGGGACGTTAAAGGACATAGGTCTAGACACGCCCTATGCTGGAGACATATTCGTGTCCTTAAAGCCCCCGTATTACTTCGCCGACGGTACGCTCCATGGAGCTCACGGGGGTTACTACACCGAAGTGACGCACGCTCGGGTGTTCTCCGGGCGGGACGTGATAAAGAACGTTGATCACATAACGTCCATAGACGTAGCGGCCATGAGCTTCGGGTTCCTAGGCTTGGAGCCCATAGGGCACGGAAACGCATCGCGCGTTCTTGACGAAAAGGTTCTATCGAGCGTCTCCGCCGAGATGCCTCCGTTCGTAGAGTCCGGATCTACGTTCTACATATCTATCTTCTATTCCTTACCCTCGGGGACAAGCGGGGAGGTGAAGGTGACCGTGTACGATTCTAACGGTAATGAGGTAACCTCTAAAAGCGTGAACGTAAGCGGTAGCGGTAGCGTTAGGGTGGGCTTAACCCTAAACGAGGGTTCTTATAAAGTAATCGTATCGCTGCTCGTAAACGGGGAGGAAGTAGCTGGGCACGTGTATTATATTAACGTACAGAAGCCCGCGAGCGCGAACGTGGTACAACCCGTAGCCAAGATGGCGGTCACGCTCGTGTTATTCATAGCTATCATAGCGGCTTCGATATACATAGCGAAGCGTATAAAGCGATTTTTTAATGCGTGATGATGATCAGGTTAGCCGGAGATTCCGTTCTCTCGGGTGAGATGCCCGTAGGATGTCGTCTATGTCGCTCGGGACTAAAAAGCGTCGTGTTTATTACGGGCGTTTGTCCTAGAAACTGTTTCTATTGCCCTCTTTCTCTCCCTAGGCGCGGAGACGTGGTGGCCGTTAATGAGTTGATCGTCGCTAGGTCACGCTCGGGCTTTCTCTCGATAGACGAGATCGATCGGGATAAGATCATAAAGGAAATAGAGCGCTCTGGAAGCCGTGGAGCGAGTATTACGGGAGGGGATCCGTTAGTAGTAATAGATAGGACGGCATACGCGATAAGGCTCCTAAAGGATAAGTTCGGAAGATCCTTCCACATACACTTATACACGTCCGCTCCGGTGGCGAGTGAGGACGTATTAAGTAAGCTCTACGACTCGGGCCTCGATGAGATAAGAATTCATCCGGTGGACGAGAAGGGATTTAAGCTCGCAGAAATGGCGAGGAAATACGATCGGAAAGTGGGCTTCGAAATCCCGGTAATACCTCTAAAAGGTTACGACGAGCGGGCGAGAAACGTGATCAGAAAGGCTATCGAGCTTAACTTGGACTTCGTGAACCTAAACGAGCTCGAGGCTACGGAGGCGAATCAAATGGAGCTCCTCTCTAGAGGACTACGCGTGCGTCGCGATTCCTTAGCGGCCATCGAAGGATCCTACGATCTGGGACTAAAGCTCGTGAAGGAGTTCTCGGGTAAGATTTCGTTACACTTGTGCACGGCTAAGGCGAAGGATTCGGTACAGTTCCGTAACAGGCTTATACGTCGCTCCCATCACATCGCGAAGCCTTATCATCTTATATCCCCGGACGGAACTCGGATATACGCGGAGATCGAGGGCGACTTGGATGAGGTAATCAAAATACTAGAGCTCTCGGAGGTTCCTAAAGAGCTACGGGAGGTAAAAGGAAATGAAATACACACGAGCGTAGACGTAGCCGAGTTCTTAGTTGAGGAATACCGCGACGTCCTGAGTGATATCGTATCGATAAAGATAGTGGAGCGCTATCCTACGGCCGATAGGGCGCTGATGCACGAGGAGAGGTTGATGTAACTACGAAAGTTTAAGTTACGCCCTTTCCGTTTGACGTTCGAAATAAATATGGGATGTTTTTAAATAAGAGGTACGGCTTATTTATATGTTTAGTCGCGGATATAAGGAGGTAGCCGATCCGTTGTATAGCACGATTCAAATTCCGGAAGAAATCGTGCCGATTGTTGATCATCCGCTCGTTCAGAGGTTGAGGCGGGTTAGGCAATTGCAGACGGTACATCGGGTATATCCTAGCGCTACTCATACGAGGTTCGAACATTCCTTGGGCGTGATGCACCTGGCGGGAGTGTTCGCTGAGGAGTTAGTGGAGAACGGTCTTAACGAGGACAAGGAATACGCTAAGAAGCTCGCGATGATCGCGGGCCTGTTACACGACGTGGGACACGGTCCCTTTAGTCATACGTTCGACGACGTAATACGGAAGAGCCTCAAAGACGGGTGGAACCACGAGAGGTTCGGACACGCTTTGATACTAAATACGGATCTAGCGGACGTAATTTCTGAGGCGGGCGTGGATCCTAAGGAGGTAGTGGATCTCTTAGAGTCGAGAAAAGGGGCATTGAGCCATACCGTGGTGTATCGGATATACCCGTCGGACATATTAGACTTCGTAAATAGGGACCGTCTACACACGAACGTAGACGTGGCCTCCGTGAAGCGGGAGAGACTAATAAGGAACTCATTCATCGAGGGCGACACGATAGTGCTTCGTTCTAAGGCTTTGGACACTCTTAGGACGCTCCTTATCTCGAGGCGCGACCTGTTCACGAAAGTATACCTCCACAAGACATCCCTAATCCTCGATTATATGATAAGGAAGATACTCTCGGCCTTGTTCCACAAGTACGCTCCCGTTCTCGAGAACGCTCTTGAAGGGGATTATAGCGAGTTCTTGAGGCTCACGGACGATAACGTGATACGGGACGCCTATAACGACGCCTCCATAAGGCATATAGCGTTAGACGTAATTAAGCGCAAGCTACCGTTTAAGTGCATTTACCGCGCGGAGATTTCTCACGGCCCCGTAGGACTACGCGTGAACGTCGTAAAGAGTGGGATCGTTCAGGCCATAAAGGATGTTCTAAAGAGGTACAAAATAGAGGATCCGTACATAGTAGTTCAACATATTAAGAATATACCGGATAATCCGTTCGACGAGAGGGCGGTGATACCTTTGGATACGGGCGAGATAGATTACATGGAGGTACTCCCCGATAAGTCTCTAAACACCATTTACGTTCGCGTCTACGTGCCGCGCGATAAGGATATAGATAGAGACGAAATAGCGCGCGTGATAAGAAGGGCTCTCGAGCACGGAGAAGAGAAGATAGGGATAACGATGCGAGCTTTTCTATAGGGCTTCTTTTAAAAGTTAGTTCGATGATATCCTTCAATTATTCCTTCGTCACTAGAACACGTATGAGACGTCTCTCGATCTTACCGTTAGTCGCTCTTGTTGTTCTAGTGATGGTTTCATACCCTACTACGGAAGTAGCTATAGCGATTACGGGTAGCGGTACGATATCCGTTACGATTCCGGCTACAGTGTCCATACATATGATAAGCTCGTCTATTGATTTCGGATCCTTCGACCCCAATACGGCCCAGAAAGTGACCATAGGAACCACCACATATTACGTATTAGACTCGGAGAACGACGCTACGGACGCCCCTGCTAAGATCTCATGGGACGAATACGATACGAACGTCGAGGCCATTTATTACATCTCGGACATCACCGCCTCCACGTCCGGCTCTACTACGTACACGTTCGGAGCCGATAACGTGTTCGTAAAGCGGGATACCTCTCATACCGATTACGGCTATTACACCCCAGCTTACATTGAGGTGACGCTATCGAACGCGGGATCATCCTTCACTCCCACCCTACCCTCAGGATATACCGAGGTAGCCCAGGCTACTTATACCACGTACGTGCGGAGCTCTTCCGACGGAAACTCTCGGAATCCGACGCAGGTAACCATCTACATATCCCTAGCTCAGGACTCTAACGGAAAGAAGTACCTATTCGTGGACGACGACACGGACTTCACCGATTCCTCGACCGATTCTACTCCTCCCGTATCCTATACGGAGCTACATCAGATAAAGACCATATACGATAACCCTTACGGACTCGTCGGCTCCTCTTTCCCCGCGGCTTCCGGTGATACGGTAAAACTCGCCCAGGCCGCTATAGCGCAGGCGGACGAATCGGTAAGCTCCACCGTTATGGGCTTCTACGTCCTTATCATCGTCCCCTCTAACGCTAACGCCATTACCGTGACCCGGACCGTTACGATCACGGGCGAGGCTGTATGAGGGTTTTAGCGTTTTTTCTACTCTTACTCTTATTAGTTCCCGTAAACCCGTATGGGGCGGAAAGTAAAGCAGGGGGCGTAATAGACTTCGGATGGATAGACGTGCCTTTTAAGGCGAACTTTACGATCTCTTTCGTACTCTCTTCGAATAAGATGTACATCAAGACCGACTCCCCACGGATCATAGCCCCCTCACAAGTTACAGGTAACGTAGGTGATACGGTCGTAGTGAACGTAACCCTCGTCGTACCCGTGGACGCGAAGCCTAGGGATTACGTGTTGCACATATATGTAACACCAGGCCTCGTGGGATCGGTAGAGGCGCAAGTGTCTTATCAGGTGCGCTTTATAGTAAAAGGAATAGACGTAGCCTCGTTCAACCCAAAGCCGGACTCGATATTCTTAGCGATATACAACTCTTATCCTAAGGAGACTCACATACGCGCCCGCGTGTATATGGATAACGTACTATTGAGAGAGCTAGAGGGCGACGCTCCGGCTAAAGGGTACGCGATACGGAACATCACTGGGGACTTCGAGGGCCGGCATAATTTTACCGTGATCGCTCGGTCTTCCTCAGGGTACGATACGCGCTACGTGTATAATGGTCCCGTATTGCCGGTGGACGTGAACGTCAACGTGGACGTAAGGACGAACGGAAAGGGCATCGAGGTAGTAGTAACGCTAGAAAATCGTGGGCGCGACGTGAACGTGATCATAGAAGCGAAGGCTCGGAGCGATGAAGGTAACGATACCCGGTCTCAACAAGTATCCCTAGTGCATGGAGATAAGGCTAAGGTAACGATACTCCTACACGTGGGGTTGCCCGCTTTCGTATACGTTCGCGTGATCGCGGTCGTGAGTTATCAGCGGACGTTTTGGGTGAGCGGGAAGACCGAGAGGACATTCTACTCTATTATAGATAAGATCATCTATGGCCTCATAATAGCGAGCGTCGCGGTTATGATACCTAGAATAATAAGGAAACCTAAAGGAAAGTTTTCCGCGGAGCGGGTGCTAGCCATAGGCGTCTCTTCCCCGATATTAGCGATACGTAAGAAGGAGGTCTTATATCCTCCGAGTCAGGCGCTTACGATACTCTCGCTACCTCAAGTAACGTTTCACGGGGACGGAATCATCATATCTGAGAAGGTGTACGCGATACGCTCGACTCAGAACCTAAAGGTATACGTAATAGGGACTGGGGACGGAAACAAAGGGCTAGAACTCGCGCGCAAGGTGCGGACTAAACTCATGGAACGCGGGGCCGACATATTAACGGAAATTCCGCCCGATGATCCTATCATCGATGAAATTATCGAGGCGGTCTTCGGAGATTAAGTCGCTAGGAGTTCGGATTTTACCGTCCGCCTTTATACTTTTTAAACCTCCGTTCCGGGACGAGCCTCTTTACATAGAGTACGCCCTTAAGCTCCTAGAGGACCCCTTAAACCCTTACCCCGACATGGGATTTTACATACCACACCCGCCCGGAATGATGTATCGGATAGCCCTTGGGCTCAAGCTGGGCGTGAACCTTAGGGTACGGATGGCGCTGCTGAACTTGCTATGCTTCCTCGTCCTCTATAGGTACACGAAGAATACATATCCTCTAGCCGTGCCGGGAGTAGCGCTATACTCGTTCATCATATTCGACGACGCTCCGGGCGCATTCTTGGCGGCCGCTTCGATACACGCACTCATCAAGAAGCGCTATAAAGAAGCAGCGATCCTGTACGTTCTCGCCTCACTCATGCGTTTCCAGAGCGCTGTAATAGCTATGGCTTACGCGTTACGGCTGATGTTAAGGGAGAGAGAACCGAGGAATCTCGTAGCTCTATTAGGCGTATTACCTATTCTAACACACTACGGATACGGCACCGCTTATCATCCGTCTTACGTACCGTTCTTACGGAACTTAACTTACCTCGTAAGTCCAGCCTTTCTATTACTCTTATTACCCGTAGCTTATTTCGATAGACACTCGAGAGAACTTCTCTTCGTGAGTTACGTTATAAACTCCCTCTTCGGATTCGTGGGCTATCCTTTGGGATACGATCGCTATTATCTTATTACCGCCATATTCATGGCCTCTAGGATGGACCTAATAGACCGGAATAAGTGCCGCATATGCGTAAAGATACCGGGTATAAGTACCCTCACCCCAAAGTTGTCTAAATACTATGAGGATCTATTCTTCGTCTTAGCGCGGATAATCACGCTGATCTCTTCTTACAACTTGTACATTTACCCGATCCCTCACCCGCCTTACGATACCTTCTACCTCAGCCGAGGTGAGTATCATCATTTTTCAGACCCGCTAGCTCTCATCATCGCTATAAAAATCGACGTTGCTTCTTTATTCTAGAAGCTTCCGCTAAGAAGTAAGTTAGCTGTATTACCGGATCCGCTCCCTGAGCTATACGATATTCTACCTCCCCCAAGATGTTTAGTAGAGCTACCTTCTGATCGTCGTTTAGCGTTTCCATCTTCGGTATTATCTTAAAGAGCTGCTTTACCACATCAGGGCCGCTCAGACCGCGGTCCACGAATAAGTCGATAAGCTTATTCTTAGCCTCGTTGAACGATCCTTTTATCGCTAGCTCTAGTATCTCCTTAAGTTCCTCTGGATGGGCCATACCCATAACGAAGAGCACGGTCTTCTCGTCCACCCTTCCGTCACCGGCGGCCGCGGTAGCTTGGAGTATATTAATAGCCCTTCTTAGGTCCCCATCCGCCAAATCGGCTATCGTTTGAAGAGCTTTTAAGTCACACTTTAAGTTCTCCGAGGTGCATATCTTCTTAAGAGTCTCTACGATTACTTCCGGTTTCAAGCGGTTGAACTTCACCATCACCGTCCTACTCTGTATCGGCTCGATGATCTTAGACGGATAGTTCGCTATGAGTATGAAGCGACAGTTATCCGCATACATCTCCATAATACGCCTCAACGCTTGCTGCGCGTCGGACGTCATAGCGTCCGCCTCGTCTAATAATAGGATCCTAAACGGGGCGCCCCCCGTGGGCTTAGCTCTAGCGAACTCCTTTATGATCGTTCTTACCACGTCTATTCCGCGAGCGTCGGAAGCGTTGAGCTCTAAGAAGTTATCCCTCCGGTTCTCCCCTAATATTTCCCTCGCGAGTATTAAGGCAGATGTAGTCTTTCCGGTGCCGGGAGGGCCGGCTAGAAGCAAGTTCGGGAGGTTCTTACTCTTTATAAATCCCCTAAGTTTAGCTTTAGCCTCCTCTTGGTCCGCTAAGTCCTCGAGCTTCTTCGGTCTATATTTCTCTACCCAAACCTCAACCGTCATGTATCATATTTCTCTCACTTAGTATTTATTGAAGAGCTCCGAGGGACTCTAAGCGGAAGAGTGAAAATCTCTCATAGACCTCTACTTATGCCCGACCGGGCTATTAAGAAGTTAGACCGTAACGAAGTGGAGGCGTTTTCCAAAGATTATAAGGAGTTTATGAAGAAGGCTAAGACCGTTCGTGAGTTCGTAAAATACGCTGAGGAGCTCGCTAAGTCTTACGGCTTTAAGAACCTCGATGAGGTATCCGAGCTAAAGCCCGGGGATAAGGTGTACAAAATCTACCGCGGCAAGACGATGTTCTTAGCCGTGATCGGAAAGAAGCCCATAAGCGAGGGGGTTAATCTCGTAGTAGGACATATAGACGTACCTCATATCGACTTGAAGCCTTCGCCTCTATACGAGAAGTTCAACCTAGCGATGTTCAAGACGCATTACTACGGAGGTATTAAGAAGTACCAGCGGACCGCGATACCCTTGGAGCTACGTGGAATCGTGGTGAAGAAGGACGGAACGAAGGTCGAGGTGTGCCTAGGATGTGACCCGAACGATCCTATACTTACGATCGTGGACATAGCTCCTCACATAGCTAAGCAGCAGAGGGAGAGGAAGGCGACCGAGGTAATTAAGGGCGAGGAACTCCAGGCCGTAGTAGGAAACGAACCCGAAGAGGGTGAGGAGAAGGAAGCAGTGAAGAAGAGGATCCTAAAGCTCCTAAAGGAGAAATACGGAATAGAGGAGGAGGACTTCTACTCCGCGGAGCTGGAGCTCGTGCCCGCTCGGGAGCCTAGGGACTTAGGCATCGACCGCTCCATGATAGCGGCCTTCGGACACGACGACCGTGTGTGCTCTTATGCCGCCCTTAGGGCTATCGTGGACATAGAGGGAATCCCCGAAAAGACCGCGGTAGCTCGGCTAGTGGACCGCGAGGAGATCGGTAGCGATGGTGATACTGGGGCTAAGGCGATGATCTTAGAGAACTTCATTAGTCATCTAGCGAGAAAGCGCGGGGAGAGCGTGGATCTCACCGACGTGTTCCTCAACTCTAAAGGAATCTCCGCGGACGTCACCGCCGGAATAGATCCTGTACGGGCCTCCGCTTTCGATCCTCAGAACGCGGCTAAGTTAGGCTACGGACTCGTGATCACGAAGTACACCGGACACGGAGGAAAGTACATGGCTCACGAAGCTAGAGCGGAACTCGTAGCGTTCTTCCGTAAGCTCTTCGACGAGAACGGAGTTCCTCGGCAGAGCGGCTCCCTAGGTAAGGTAGATGAGGGCGGAGGAGGTACCGTATGTAAGTATCTAGCCCAGCGCGGGTTCGACATAGTGGACATGGGCGTAGCCGTATTGAACCTACACGCTCCCTTAGAGGTCGTAAATAAGGCGGACGTTTACGCTATGTATAAAGGATTCAAGGTGTTCTTCGAGAAGGCTTGAGTTTTTTAAAAATCGCTCCTGATAAATGCGTATCTTATCGAAAGAGGCGGCTTCGGTCTTGGGCCTCACGCGTATCTTAATTCTCCTCTCATCGTCGGGCTGTATAACGTCGAAGACCCATTTCCGTACGTTCTTCTTACGCTCCGTCTCCTTCGGTTCCACGTCCACGTCGAACTCATCCTCCGGAATTTCGGCCACGAGAGAGACCTTCACCGCGGGCATCTGTCCCGTGTTCACGAGCTGTACGTTGTATACTACGGTCTCCCCCTCGAAGTCCTGAGTCACGTTCATGGAGACCGAGCGGCGGAGGAGGCGTATATGGATCTTAGACTCCGATCTCTTATCGATCATAGCCTCCCCGGACTTAGCGGTTAGGTTCACCTCGAACCTCACCTCGGATTCGTCACCCGTGGGCCTCACCACATATATCTCCTCTACGGTTACGCTCTCGTCCTTCTCTAGCGGGGACTTCAGCTTCAGACGTCTTACGTTCCCTTCTACCTCCACCTTGCGCTTAGACTTTATCTCCTTCAGCTCCGCCACGTTCGGATCTACGTGAGTGATCCGTTCGATCTCCTCTATGGGGGCGTATCCCCTAGAGACGAAGCGTATCTTTAATGATACGAGGGACTCACCGGTAGCGGGGATCTCCTTATCCTCGAGTACCTCACTTAATATTTCATCGTGTAACGCTTTAGCCTCCGTTTCTAGCTCTCCCATAAGCAGGGGTATCTTCTCACCCGGATTCTCCGCGTAATAAGAGCTCTCATACTCCGCGTATCCGTAGGTTACCCCTTTGACGTCGTACTCAACGGAGGGTTCATCCGTGCTCTTTACCTCTAAGACTAAGTTCTTCGACTCACCCGGGGCCAATTCTCCGGAGATCTCTTCCTCTATAATCTCCTCCCCTTTTATCCTCACGATCCCTACCACTTCAACGTCGAACTCGTTAGGGTTTTGGACGTCCACGATCACCTTCCGCTCCGAACCGCCTGAGGATTCCTTCTCTATTGTGATGTTAAGCTTCGAGAACGCCTTTATCTCCTCCACCTCTATCCCGCTCATCGAGCTTTCGCTCGTTAGCTCTAGCTTATAAGCCCCGATCGTCCGCGGATCCTCTTCACCGTTCGGGGCGGCCTCGACGTTTATCTGAGCATTATCATGTACGTCAAACGTCCGCTCTATCCCTTCCGTCTCACGTACCTCACCCGTAGTGGCGTCCCGCTTTACGTATTCGTAACCCTTTATAGGTATCTGTAAACGACCGTAAGCTGGGATCTCCGATGATACGTTTATGGTAAACGACAGCGCGTCACCGGGGGCTAACGCTTTGGGTTTATCCATTACGAGCTCATGCTTAAAGGCCTTCACCTCGCTTGAGAACGCGATTTCCCTCTTTTCGTTCGGCTTCATTAGCGGAAACGAGACCGTCTCCGGTAAGTCCGAGGTGCCGGGGTTTAATTTTATGGTTACGTTCATCAAGGGCGAGGAGCTGCGGTTTTCTATCGTCATAAGGCGCCCCTCCGTGAGTCCTGTCTGCTCGCTTATCTTCACGTAT
>JAMOTR010000082.1 GCA_027068385.1 Candidatus Heimdallarchaeota archaeon | reverse complement strand
TACCTCGCGAGGGCTATATTAAAGGCGTTAGTCTTAAGCCTCTCCGAGAAGTTCCCGAAAAGCGTCGTGGACTCTCGGATAGGGGAGCATAAAAGAGCATATGAGATCGCTAAGGCGAGCGGGATGATCGCGGAGGCGGGAGGATACGTGATGCTCACTCCCATACGGGTAACCCTAGACGGTAAATTAAGGAGAATATTCGTGGACGATCCGAGGAAGGCGGGGGCGTTCTTGCTCTATAGGTTCACGGAGGAGATAAAGACGGAGAGCGTGGAGGACGCGAGGAAATACTTGGAGAACAGGGCTAAGGAGGCGCTTAAAAGGAAGGCGAGTGAGAAGGGCTACGACGTGATCTTCACGGACGTTCCGAAGAACCTCGTAAAGGTTAAGATCGAGGTGGACACGGACGGCATACTAGAGGAGATACGCAACAGGGCTAAGGTTATACTTGAGGATAGAATTAGAGGTAAAGGTAGGGAGAAGAGGCTAGAGAGTCCGAGGCCGCTGAGGTTCGAGGACCTAGAGGAGGAGATAGGCAGGGCTATAAAGGGGTTCGTGGAAAACGACGACAAAATCCTTCAGTACGTGTACGTGTACACCCCCAAAGGAAGGTTCGCGGTCCATGAGTACCTAAATGCGCTAAACGAAAACACGAGGAACATAGAGGAAGAGACGAGGAACATATTGAGCTCCCTAGATTCCGGGTCTTATTCCGTAGAGGACATACGTGAGCGTGTGATGTCGAAGCTTAAGTTGAGCATCGAGGAGGTTCCCCTAAGCGTGTTAAACAATGCGTTAAAGAAAGCGGCGAAGGAGATGGAGGGCATAGACTTCGAGGGCGGCCTCGTTGTGAAGCGCGAGCTCGATTATAAGAAGGATATGAGGATGGAGCTCTCCGGAGTTATAAAGACCATAAAGAAGGGTAGGACTACGGTAAACTCGGTCAAATCTAGGATAGAGGGTATCATAAGTAAGTACCGCGGTAAGGTCGACGATCCTATAAGTATAGTAAAAGAGTTCCTCGAAGAGAACCGCGATCTACTAGAGGATTACTTCGTAAGGACCAAGGACGAACGCACGCGCGTGTATACTCTTTACGATGTGTTATTAAAGGCGATCGAAGGAAAGAGGGTCGGGGGAGGAAAGATATACTCGAGGGAAGAGCTACGCTTGACCATAATAAGGGAAGTGAGTAAGGAGGTACTACAGGAACTCAAGAGGGAGTTCAAAGAGAGACCGTGCGTGAATAAGGCGTACGTGGAGGAGCTCATAAAGGAAAGGCTCTCGCGCATAGAGGGGCCTAAGGGAATAATACCGAGCGTAGAGATGGTGATGAGCGAGATCCTATCGCGGCACGACGTCGTGGATCAAGGTATGGAAATATGCTCTAAGAGCGCTCTAGCTAAGAAGCCCGAGGCCGCGCCCGCGGTCGCGAACGTGGTAAAGCCCCAAGTTAAGGCTAAAGTCACGATCACGATGGGGTCTAAAAGGATCGTAATTTCGGGCGACGAGGAGTTAGTGAGGGACCTCATCGAGGGTATTAAGAGGAAGGCTAAGGAGCTGGGACTAGAGGTAAATGAAATATAAGAAAATTTTGTTGTACTAGCCGTCCGGTAAGAGTTATCTTAAGACTATCGATCATCGTGTTACTATGAGACGGATCCTGGGCTTTAAGGACGGAATACCAAACTTCATTCGCGCGTCCAAGTACGCCACGATACTCGCGATATTCGCTCAAAGCGGGACAGCAGACACGTATCCGTCTAAGCGGCGGGCGAGAAGTAACGAGGGCGCGATGATGGTGATGGCGTTCCTCTTAGCGGCTAAGGATGAGGTGGAGGAGGAGATAGAGAAGGAGAAGAAGCCTCTATCGGTCGATGTGGCGGAAAAGTTGAGGAAGGAGTTCTCGCGGCTCAAGCGGATGATTGGGGTAAAGACGGAGGAAGAGTTATACGATATAGCTTCGGAGGCGATAGCCGTGCTACGTTTGATACATAAGGTGATGAACGACGAGGAATTGAGGAAGAAGCTTCTCATAGAGGAGCCGCTATTAGACGCCTTCGGGGGGCACGGGACGTTCGCTAGAGCAGCGTTAACGATAGGAATCCCGGCCGTGTACGTGGAGCTCAACCCGATCGCTTACTTCTTCTTTACCACGACCATAAAGGGCTTCCCCGAGGGATTAGATAAGAAGGTGGAGGAGCTCCTAGATTACCTTGAGGAGGAGTGCTCTAGCTATTATCCTAAGGACGTATACTTAACTCATCGGGCTAGGCTCGTGAGGTGTGAGCACTGCGGCGAAATAATACCCGTAGTGTCGGCTAAGAGCAGGAACTCTTCGAGGTATCGGGGGATAAGTCGGATAAACAAGCGGTATCGCGTAATACCTAAGAAGGAGGACGAATATCGGTTTAAGCGGACGTTCGAGATAGAAGGGGCGAAAGCGGATGATTTGCCGAAGGAGTTCAAGTGCCCCGAGTGCGGTGGGGTAATAAAATTCTCGAAGAATAAGAGCCGGAAGAAGCTTTACAAGGATCTATTGGAGATCGATCCAGAGGTAGAGGGTTTCAAGCTTAGTGAACTCCCCCGGGCTTTCGCCGCTCCGCTTGCCGAGGCTACTTATGATGGAGAACTGAGGGAATTGAGGAAGAGCCTAGATATGATATACGACGCTTACGTGGAACTCCTAGAGGGTCGGGAGGAATATAAGAAGTATTTGCCTTATGAGAGGATACCGGAGAGGAGCATAGATTCGACGAATCACGGCATCACCGAGATTTTATCGGCCGGGATTAAATACCGGACCCAGCTCATGACCCCGAGGCAATTGCTATGCTACGCGAAGATCGTGAGGCGGATAAGGGATCTCGAGGAAGGCGATGTAAAGGATCGGATAGCGATGATCATAACTAAAACGCTCCAGCACAACGTGCTCACGAGAACGACCGAAAGTAAGAGGGCTAAGCACATATCTTCTAATCAATCCTTCTACATACCCGAGACTCCCGTAGAGCTTTCTATACCCGGCTCTAGAGGTAAAAAGAAGGGGGAAGGGACTATGTCGTCAATATTAAGCGACGTATCGAAGTATTCTATCGTAGTCCACGGCAAGAAGTACTTCAAGGACTCACCGATCGTACTAAAGACGGGCTTCCCCGTGCTAGAAGAAGTGAGGGTCCCCTCTTATAGGGACGGAAAGCCCGAAGTGCTCGCGTTAAACGAGGCGGTGCAAAGGTTAGACGATTACGACGAGCTCATAGAGAGCGTATCCGGGGCGTTCATCGACCCGCCTTACCTTAACATGATACCCTATCGGGACCTCTCGCGGCTGTATTACGTGCGGCTTAAGAGGATGTACGACAAGCTCCCGTTCGATAAGACGCTCGAGGAGATATACGAACTAGATCTAACGGATGATAGCATAGATAAGTTCGCGGAGAAGCTTAGGGAATCGTTCAGGGCGATATCGAACGTATTAAAGCCCGACGGGGTCGCGATACTACAGTTCGCCCCGCCCTCGAGCATGAAGTACGACGACTTCTTCAAGCTACGGGCCTCGATCATGGCCGCCGCGATCGAGAACGACCTGTATCCCGTGTTAGCTACGAGCGTTCTCTCGGAGAAGTCTAAGGGGAAGGTGGGAACGGGAGAGGGCATCTCGAGGACGATGTTCATATTATTACTAAAGCCGGAGGCCTTCGACGAGTTCCTAAACCGTCTC
>JAMOTR010000081.1 GCA_027068385.1 Candidatus Heimdallarchaeota archaeon | reverse complement strand
CGCCTTCATACTCTTCTATCTTAAACCTAACGTCCGGTCCATATTCCACGGATAAAACTTCGCGGAGACCCTCTAGATCGCGGTTCTTAATTAACTCTTGTAACTCCACGTCCGCTTTTATCGAGACCTCTTCATCTTCAGTATCGGAGAGTATTCTCTCTATCAACATCTCGTTCTTACCCTTTACGATCAAGTAGTATTGGTCCGTAATAGAATCCTCGTAAACCGTTAACACGAATACCTTCAACTCTTCGTTCACGATCGAACACGATGAGTGTGTTGAAAAATTACATACTCCGCTCCACGAGTTTCTTTATTATCAACTTACGGTAACACGAGGCGCATATGTATCCGTAGTATTTTCTTTCCTTCCCTTTTCTAGAATCGTGACTTACGAACGCGGACTTTCCGTGTAGAGGCTTCCCGCATATCGCACACTTGGGAACGTCGGGCTTACGACGCTCATAATGAACCACGTTCCTACCTCCGGGCGTCCTCTTTTTAACGCGTCTCCGATGCCTACTCCTGTGAGTAGGCCTGGGCATAATTCCGACTCCTACGCGTCGTTTAATCTTAATCGTCGATACTAAAACTCTCATGGGCTCAAACGGTCCGTACGGTCTTCCCAAAGAGGAGGTAATTAAGCGCTTTAACGAATACACCGTAGCCGTCTACGGCTTCGGAAAAATGGGTCAACCTATAGGGGGCGTGTTCGCTAAACACGGGGCTAAAGTCATCGCGGTGGACATCGATAAGAGGATCGTAGAAGCCGTAAACGAGGGGAAAGCCACCGTAGATGAGCCTATAGAGCTGGACGGAAACGTCGTTTCACTCACCGAAGCGTTCTCTAAATTCGTCGCGGAAGGTCGCCTTAAGGCTACTACTAACGCGATAGAGGCCGCTAAGGAAGCGGATATACACGTGGTAATCGTTCCCACGTTATTAAAGGAAGGCTTCTACCCGGATCTCTCGGCTCTTAAGGACGTAACTAAGAAGATCTCTAAAGGCCTTAAGGACGGGGATCTGGTGATCGTAGAATCGACGGTGCCCCCCGGTACGATGAAGGAGGTCGTGTATCCTATATTAAAGCGCTCCAAGAAAGAGTTCGGCCTCGCTTATTCTCCTGAGAGGACGTACTCCGGTCGCGTTACCTTCGACATCGAGAAGCGCTATCCTAAGATAGTAGGATCGGACGATCCCAAGGCTTTAGAGGCGGCTTCCGGAATATACTCGGTGATATCCGAAAAAGGCGTAATAGAGCTACCGTCCCGGATCGAGGCTGAGGTCACCAAGGTCTTCGAGGGAGTCTATCGCGACGTAAACATAGCTCTAGCGAACGAGCTCGCGAAGGCGTGTGAGGAATTGGGATGCGATTTCTATCGCATACGCTACGCCGCGAACTCTCAGCCTTATTCGCACATACACCTTCCCGGAGCCGGAGTAGGAGGACATTGTATACCCGTATATCCTCGGTTTCTCATATACTCGTTAAAGAACAACAGGCTCGAACTCACTAGATTAGCTAGGGAGATAAACCGGTATGACGCACCTAAGCGCGTGGTCGATTTAATGCTACGCGCCTCTTATATGGCCGGAGTGGTGCCGAAGCGCGTCATCATTATGGGTCTCGCTTATCGCGGAGGTGTAAAAGAGATGCGTTATAGCCCTACGTTAAGGATCCTAGAGGAACTAGAAGAGCTAGGCATAAAGCCTTACTTATATGACCCGATGCGGACTAAGGAGGAGATAAAAGAGCTAAAGAAGCGCGTCCCCATCTTAAAGACCGTTTATAAGACTTATACGAACGACCTTAACGACGTGCTTAACCGGATTAGGAAGATTCGCATAGTAGTCTTAGTGACGAACCATAAGGAGGTCGATGAGTTCTTAGAGAGAATGCCCGTGGACCGGAAAGGCGCGATAGTGGACGCTCGTGTGATGCAGCACTATGACGGTGAGAAGGACGTGACGATAGAGAAGCTTAGGAACGTGCTTAAGTCCGGAAGGGTCATATACGCTAGATTAGGATCTAAACCGGTGAGGATGCCTTGAAATTTTTCTTCCTTTAGTGGGGAAGTAGAAATAGAGGGCGTCTTAGGTTCAAGAAAATGGACGTCTCTCAAGCTAGACGCATGGCTGCTGATGTGCTTAAGGTGGGTGTTCACCGCGTTCGGATAGATCCAGACGCGTTAGAGCTCGTGGATCAGGCTAAGACGAAGGAGGACATCAGGCGTCTTATAAAGGAAGGATACATAGGAAAGAGGCCCGTAAAGGGAACCAGCACCGCTAGGGCGAAGAAGCTAGCGATTCAAAAGAAGAAAGGACGTCGTCGCGGCCCCGGTTCGCGTAAAGGAAAGAAGACCGCTAGATCCGGAGGAAAGGAGCCTCGGGTGAGGACTATCCGCGCTATCCGTAGGCTATTGAGGGAGCTGCGCGACGAAGGTCGCATAGACCGTAAGACGTACCGCTCTCTCTATCGTAAGGCTAAGGGAGGATACTTCAGAAGTAAGCGTCACGTCCTCTTATACATAAAGGAGCACGGACTATTCGTTGAGAAGAGGGAGGTGTGAGATATGGCGCACGGTCCGAGATACTCCGTTCCTTATCGTAGGCGTAGGGAGGGTAAGACGAATTATCATAAGAGAAGGAAGCTCGTGATGTCCCGTAAGCCGAGGCTTGTGGTGCGTATATCTAACAAGCTAGTACGCGCTCATATCGTGGAGGCGAAGCCCGGCGGAGATAGGACCATAGTGCGGGCGGATTCTAGGGAGCTTAAGAAATACGGACGGAAGGGATCGCTAAAGAACACCTCGGCCGCTTACCTAACCGGATTCCTCTTAGGCCTCAAAGCTCTTCAGAAGGGATATACCGAGGCGATATTAGACATAGGCTTACACTCCCCGACACATCACAGCCGCGTCTTCGCCGCTCTTAAGGGAGCGATAGATGCCGGCTTGAACATACCTCATAATCCCATAGTGTTCCCGGACGAGTCGAGGATACGCGGTGAACACGTCGCTCAATATTACGAGTCGCTAGACGAGGAAGAAAGGAAACGCAGATTCGGCTTATACTTAAGACGCGGTCTCGAACCTACGAAGCTTCCTGAGCATTTCGAGGAAGTTAAAAAGAAGATAGAGGGGGCGTTCGCCTATGGAGGGTCAGAGGCTTCAAATGCTTGATGACATGCTCAATAATCGGGTCCCTAAGACGAAGCTAGGTAAGCTAGTATACGAGGGTAAGATCACGAGCCTTGAGGAGATACGGAAGAACCGTCGGAGAATAAAGGAGCCCGAGATCGTGATCAAGCTAGTGCCCAATCTATCGTTCTACTTCTACAGACCTGAGCGCGTGAGGCGTACCACGGACGCCGGTCGCAAGGCTTCGGTGAAAGTCATAGCCGCTGTGGGTAACGGTGACGGTATACTCGGAGTAGGAGTAGGATATGCTTCTAATACTACCCTAGCGAAGATCGACGCGATAAAGAAGTCCCTGTTGAACGTGATACCCGTAAAGCGCGGATGCGGAAGCCGGGAGTGCCGCTGTGGATTACCTCACAGCATACCCTTCGCTGTAGAGGGAAAGGCCGGAAGCGTACGCGTACGCCTTCTACCCGGACCTCGCGGACTAGGGCTCGTAGTGGGAGAGACCGTTAAGCCCCTGTTCCGTCTAGCCGGGATACAGGATATACGGAGCAAGACGTTCGGTAACACTCGTACTACCGAGAACTTCGTGAAGGCCGTTCACGACGCGCTAAGGAAGACGTACACGTTCTCT
>JAMOTR010000080.1 GCA_027068385.1 Candidatus Heimdallarchaeota archaeon | reverse complement strand
GAATTCGAGGAAGATGAGGAGTTCCCTGGGGTATACAAGACGCGCGATCGGAGGATATTTGAGACGGAAGAACGGAAGAAGAGGCTCATAATAACGCAAGATAAGTCCTCACAGAGCGTACTTACGTTATTCTCGGGAGGGTTCGTGGTGGACGCTTGCGCAGCTCCGGGGACTAAGACGCAAGGCTTAGCGGAGAGGTGCGACGATGTGATCGCGATAGATATGGACGCAAAGCGCGTGAGGAGGATGAGGAGACTCCTCGAGCTATATAACGCGCGCGTTCATATCATAGCTGCCGATTCGATGTACCTTCATAAGTTATTTTCTAGGAGGTTCGACGGTGTCCTCGTGGACGCCCCGTGTTCGAACTTGGGATCCATACGCGACATGCCCGAGATCAAGCGGCTGATGAAGCCTTCGAAGCCTCGCGTGCTCTCGAAGGTCCAGAAGGCCATACTAAGGAGCGCCGTGAGGATCTCGGATTACGTAGTATACTCGACGTGCACCGTGACGAGGATCGAGAACGAGGAAGTAGTGAAGGAAATAGCCGACGAGGAAGGGCTAGAGGTGATAACTCCGTTCAAAAATCGTAGAGGCTTCGGCATAGGCTCGCGCTTTCGGCCGCATAAGGATGATACACACGGGTTCTTCGTAGCTATTCTCAGACGCTCTTAACGTGGTCGTACACCCGCTCGAACCTTTCCTCTATGTTCTCCATGAGCCGGTCGGGGCCTATGTGTTCTACCATATAACTCGCTGCCGCTGAGGCGAAGGCCGCGGATTCTATCGGGTCTTCCGTCTTCAGATACCGGTGAGTAAACGCTCCTAAATATACGTCGCCACACCCCGTGGGATCCTTAGGTCTCTTTACGGGATAAGCCGGTATGTGATAAGCGCTACCATCATAGTATACGATCGAGCCGTTGCCGTCTAGGGTCACGATCCCTATGGGAAGCCTATTAATTTCTGAGAGCCTTTTAGCCGCTTGTATCGGATCCAAGCCCGGGAATATCACCGCCGCTTCGTGTTCGTTTGGCTTCGCTACATCCACGAGCCTCATGGCTTCAAAGACCTCCGGATTACGATATCTCTCTACTTTCCCTCCCCTTAAGCGGCGAATGAAACCCTGTACGTCCATGGTTATGAGGGAATCATAAGAATCCGATACGCTCTTCACTAAGGATAAGGGGACCTCTTGAAGCACGGGCGCGATGATTATCGCCTCACTATCGAACGTCTCTTCGGGAACCTCCTCGATCTTACCGGCCACCGCTATGATACGCAACTCGCGATCGTCGAGGTCCTCATCGAGATAACGTAAGTGGAACCCTGCGGTCCTCTCATCCTTTATTATATAAGCGTCCACGTTCCGCTCGGAGGCCTTCCTTATTATCTCGTCCTTATAATCATTACCGGCACGTCCTACGAATGCGGATCTATAACCGAGTTTGCCCACTGTAAGCGCGGCGTTCGTAGAGCATCCGGAGAGGACGCGCCCGTTCGTCGATCCGAAGGGAGTTTCGATTATATCCATTACCGGATTACCTATAGCGAACACGCGATACATTACGGTCTGAGAGTAAAACGAATATGAAGATCTCGAAAAATCACTTCTTAGCCGCGAACGTGGCTTTAGGTAATACGATGGGCGGAGCGTACGCGTTCATGTAGGGAAGTACGGGCTCCGCTCCTATGCGCGCCTCCTTTAGGGCCTCCCGGAAGGGTATGTTCACGACGACGCCCTTTACGGGCTTCTTAATCTCTCCCTTCTCTATGAGGTATCCTAGGGTTACGGTCGCGTTGTATATGCCGCCTACAGGATCGGAAAGCCGGGCTCCTATAGTGTTCGTGACCATGAGTCCCTTATCGATCTCGGATATCATGTCCTCGAGCGTTCCTTTCACGGGCTTTACTACTAGGTTACTCGGGGTCACCGTAGGAGGATATCCCTCGCGGGCTACGAATCCGTTACCTGTGCTTCTCTTTCCGGCCTTATGACCCCGATACCGATCGTATATGAACCCCTTAAGCACACCGTCTACTACCACTTCTGTGGTCTCAGTAGGCACCCCTTCGTCGTCGAACGGAGCCGATCTTATTCCTTCCGGCTTAATCCCGTCGTCCAGTAACGTAAATTCCTTCGCGGCTATTTCGGACCCTACCTTATCCTTTAGCGGAGACCCTCCTTTAATCACTTGATCGCCGCGTATCGGGTTTCCGAACATCACCTCTATAAGTTCGCCCGAAGCGGGAGGTTCGAAGATCGCCTCCCCGGAGAACGTTCCGATAAGTTCGGCTTTATCCGCGTCCTTAGCCTTCCTCGCTACCCTTTCTATTAGTCCTTCTAAGTCTATCTTTAGGCTCCTAGAGAACTCGAACTCCCGAGAGGATCCCCTTCCGTATAATCCCTGTATAGTGAGAGCCACGAACGTGGAAGAGTATTCCTTCGATAGACCGTTAGAGTTTACGATCTCGTACTCTATGACGCGCGCGGAGAAATCGTTACGGCTCAATTCGATCTCGTTCTCCTTAGCTAGCTCTACGGTGCGCTTCACTATTTCTATAGCCTTCGATAAATCTCCCTCGACGACGCTTACTACGTCCTCGTGATATAATCCGGACACCTCAGAGGAGCCTTTAACGTCGGGTAATCCGGGCCGATCTTCGAACTTAGAGGAAGCCTTAGCGGTTTCTAGAGCCTTCTTCGCTACCTCCTCTAATCTATCTTCACTCCCTATGTAGTAAGTGTACGCGACGCGCTTGTCGTAGACTACGCGGATCCCATACGCGGTCTTCTTGGTGAGCTTTATCGGACCTATCTCATCGGCTTTGAACGGTATCGCCACGATGTTCTCGGTCGTACGAGTAATCTCTACCTCGTCCGCTCCTAGACTTAGTATCCTCTTTACGATCCCCTCCATATTCATCTACCTCCTATGGTAAGCTTAAGCCTCACGTGAGGTCCTCCGTGGCCTACTTTCACGAGTTGTCCTCCCTTGCCGCATCCTCCCCGGGCGCTCGTGGTGAGCCTTAAGTCGTTCCCTACGGCATCCACGCTCTTTAACGCGTCGAGTATCTGTCCGCTTAGGAGCACTCCGTATACCATGTACTTAATTTGACCGTTCTCTATGTAGTAACTGGGACCGGCCTGGAACGTAAACGTACCCATAGCGGGATCCACCTGTCCGCCTCCCGCTCCGCGTCCGAGTACGTAATATCCTTCAGAGATCCCCTCAAACATCTCCTCGGGGTTCCGATCGCGCGGGAGTATGAAGTAGTTCGTCTGTCTTACTATAGGCGCATGCGTATGATCCTGAGCGCGACCGTTACCGGATAAATCGACGCCCAGCTCGGGGGCGGTATCGAGAGAAGTTAAGTATCCCTTTAAGATTCCATTCTCGACCACGGTGGTGTGCTTCTTTATGCTACCCTCATCGTCGAACGGCACGTAGTAGAACGATCCCTCGAAGTTCACTACGTCCTTAGGGTTACCGGAATCTATGATGGTCACCAAATCGCTCGCCACACGCTCACCGAGCTTACCTAGGAGTACGCTAGCCTTGTTCGCTACGATGTCCCCCTCGCTCGCGTGACCGAAGGCCTCGTGTAGGAGAAGGCCTACGATGTCGGGATCTAGTACTACCGTATACTCACCGGCTTTAGGAGGCTTCGCCTGTAAGGCGTCTATCGCTAGCTTAGAGATGGACTTCGGCAACTCGCGCGCCTCCTCGCGGGAGAAGAGCTCGAAGCCCGCTAGGTCGTTATAAGAGTCGTAAACGCGCCTCATCACTCCGTTCTTCTGAGCTATGGAAAGCTGTAGGATACCCGATACGGGGACCACGGCCTTCAGATGAGCACCGTCCGAAGTCA
>JAMOTR010000079.1 GCA_027068385.1 Candidatus Heimdallarchaeota archaeon | reverse complement strand
AACTACTTTCTTCGACCCGTCCTTGTCGAACTTTAGCTTCCCCTTCGGTGATAAGAAGCGCGCCCCGATGGCCTTCGCTATTCCCCTTATTACGGGTACCGGGTCTATGGATACTACGGTATCGACGTGCTTCTCTAGGTACAAGCGCGTGCTCGCCCCCCTTATTAATATACCAAGAGATTCCCCTTTGAGAATCTCGTATACGTCTTCTAGGAACCCATCGATCCTATCTATTCCGGTAGGTCTCGGGTTCTCCCCCGTCCTTTTAGGGTCTACGTCCCTTATCCTCCTAGGATCAACGTTTAGCTCCTTAAACACGATCGCCCCTCTGTAACCCTCGAACTTCACCTCAGCCCCCCGCTTTCTAGCGACGTCTTTAATCCTCTCTTCAACGTTCGCGTTGACCCTTCTGTTTATTATTTTTGACTCAAAGAAGGAGTTCCCCGGAGAGAGTTTAACGACGTTCGCCCTGAACGCTACGTCCCCATCGTTTACCTTAAGACCTAACCCCAACGCCTCGAAGACTCCCCTTCCCGTATAGCTAGATAGATCGTATCCGAGTAAACTCAAAACGGCCGCGGGGGTACTAGGAACGATACCCGGGGATACTGTATAAACGAGGCCTCCCATAACTCCGGCCGCATAATCGAAGGGCAACGTAACGTTACCGCCCGACTTTAGGTACCTTAAAACTAAGGCGGACTTGTTTTCCTTAGCCCTTATTATCCCATCGCACCCTCCGTCCAAGATCGTGAAGAGTATTCTACTCATTAAAAGAAAAATCGGCTCAATATATCAACGCTATAAGCGCACCGGCTCTGGAGCTCTATAACGTAGCGCAGACCCGCGTATATCTCATCGCCGGGCTTCACTAGAGAGGCCTTGTAATACTCTTGAAGCGATGCTACATAAGCGGGATGTACTAAGAATATCACGACGTCCGTGTCGTTTTGTACGTAGAACACGAAGACCTGTACGATCTGATCCTGATACTGGGTAAGGAAGCTTCCCACGCGTAGCACTGTGCCGTTCACGTAAGCCGTCTGCGTCTGAGATCCTCCGGAATATCCGGCATATGTAGCGTCTATGGCCTCTTTAAGGCGCTCTAAGAACACGCTTAAAGATTCTCCGTAAGAGTACTCGACGAATCCTGAGATGCGCGTGTTCGCAGCTTCAGCGAATACCACCCCACGCACGCGATCCGCATCCGGGCGTTCCTCTATTACGAGCGATATCCGTAGTAAGTGAGAGCCATACCTGTATAACTTGGGGTAACGTACGTCCACGTTGAATACCCCTTGAGACGAAAGTAGCTGGGAGAAGGCGTCCAGCGCTCTATCCGGTACGACGACCCCGCGCGACCCTCCGAAGGAATAACCGCGTAAATCGTATAGCGTAATCGACGTGCGATTTATCACGGCCGCCACCGCGGATTCGTAATTAGCCGTCTTCACCAAGAAGTAAGCGTCGCGTACCCGAGAGTTTCCGGTAACTACGTGGTGGAAGCGCGCGTAAAAGTCCCCCTCTAAGCTTTCCAACAACGTCGCGGAAGGTGGTATCCGAAGTGCTCCAGAGGCCGTATAATCGACGCTCCGATCCCTCTGGTTCTCCCCCCGGATCTTTAACATCTCATAAATGGTATATGAGGAAACCCCCTGTGGTAAATCATTCGGGGAGGCTTCACGTACGTTTCCGTCCTTATCTACGAGGACTACGAAGCTCGCGGCTTCTGGGTAAGACCTATACTTCCGGTGCTCTAGAAGGACGACCCGGAAAGGATTCTTAAGGCCGAACCTAGAGGCATATTGGGAATCGTCTATAAGATAGTACTCGGTGACCTTGTATCCCTTGGGCCCATAAATGGAGTTCACGTAGTTTTCTAGGTCCTTTAAGCCCAGTAGCCCCGGAGCCACCTTCATCTCCACGTACTTCACGTTTGCCGCCTCGGGTACGGGACGATCTAGAGGGAGACTTATGTATCCGAGCATCTTGTTGTTCCCTTCCGAGTAACGCTTCACAACGAACGGAACGATATATAGCGGCTTTCCGTTTACGATCCCTACGTTTGCGGCTTCCGTCACAAGCGATGCGGTGACGTCGGAGACGTTCAAGCGTACGCTCGTCGTTACGATATCTATGAACAAAGGCCTATCTATGAGCCTCAAGTGATCTATGGTGATCGGATAATCGTTCCGAGCTTGAACGTTTATATCATAATGCTGGGCGCCCACGTTCGGAATCAATAGAGCCGCTCCGATGAGTGCTGAGAATATCACCACAGCCGCGCGCTTCTTTGGTATCTTTACCTTCGTCGCTAGTAATAGTATCATAGCGAGGGCGCTTGGTGGATAAATGAACAGGAGGGCGAACGTAACGAAGCTCACGAGCGCGATCTTCGAGACCCTCTCTAGGAACTCCTTATCCGTGAGTATTACCCTATACCTATCACCTATTCTTATTACCTTGAGCAGCGTTATTCCGAGGAGTAACGTATACAGTGTCCCATAAATAACCGTCGCTGCGACGTCTAGAGATAATACGTTCGATAATACTGCGGCCTTAAACGATCCGAAGCTCGCGAGTATTCTACCTAATATGGGTATAAAGAACAGGACTATCACATAGACCCGCTTCTTAGTATCTTCTTCGTAATAGTCCGGGGAAGGCCGAAGGATGCGCCGGAGGATGTATGTGGAAACGAGGACGAAGATCGATAGTATGATCGTGGAGTAGAAGATCGAAGAAGGGGTGAGTAACACCGGATTCGGGTATAAATATAAGGCTATTAAGGATGATATCGAGATCGCGTAGATCCTTTGGGCGTGCTCTTTAAGGAGCGCTATCGATAGGATCGAGAGGATGAGCGTATAGAAAACTAGGTTAAAGAGGGAGGCTAAGGGGCGTAAATAGGGGGATACCGCCCGTAGGTAAATGCCGTAAATAAAGTACGCGGCTCCGGCTATGAGGGGTACGGAAGAAAGTAATAGCCTGTTTATGCTGTACGTGCGATAGACGTAATAAGCTAACCCGAAAAGGACCAAAGAGAGTAATATAATTTCCATCGAGTAATCGGAGCCTCCATTTTAATTAATACATAGAGCGATCGAGGGTTTTTACATATAGCATTTAAAGCGTTAACCCACAAAGTTCGCGAGATCGGTAAATTCCAAGTTTTTTATGCTATAAAGAATCGCTAGAGCATGGATGAGGAGCTAAAGAAATACATACTTTCTCTATTCGTAGACGACTCCGGGAATGAGAAGATAGTTTACCCCGCTGATATATATCCCGCGGTGTTAGAGCGGTATAAAGCGAAGAACAAGACGATATCGTTAGAGGAGTTTATGAAGATCTTAGAGGAGCTCGTCGCGGAGGGTCTCATAGAGAAGCTAGGCGAGGACAAGTACAAGATCTCCGACAAGGGTAAGCAGCTCCTTGGTTGAGATTTTTCTACTCGTAACACTCAAAACGTCTCCGTTAAATGTTTATAATGGATATACACGAGGCTCTATCGTTTTTAGAAAAACGCGTCGCTTATGGCGATGTACGTTATCATGAACGGAGCGTACTTACTGTAAGGATCGTTAACGGGATCGTAGAGTCCGCATCGTTCACGAAGAAGCACGGTTATGTGATACGCGCCTTCGACGGTGGGATGCGGGGCGTCGCTACGGGGAACGATCTATCCTTAGATCTAGTTCAAAGGGCCGTAGACGCGGCTAAAAAGGGTAGCGGTGAGAAAAAGCTCGCGGAGAGGAAGACGGAGAAGGGCGAGTTCCCCTATCATTATAAGATAGGACCCGAGGATACGGACGTAGAAGAGTTCGTGAAGACCCTGATGGAGCTACATAAGGAGACCAAGATGGACGGTATCGTATACTCCCAGACGGGAGGTACGATATTAGTAGAGAAACGCGAGATAGTGACTTCGGACGGTGCTCA
>JAMOTR010000078.1 GCA_027068385.1 Candidatus Heimdallarchaeota archaeon | reverse complement strand
GTGTATTTAATAAGGGGCTCTCCGAACCGCGGGATCGTCGTCGTGCGCGACTTAGGGCGGTACTATTCCGTAAGCATAGACTCGATAGAAAACTACGCGAGAGTATACGTACTAAAGGATCACTCTAGGATTGACGAGTTCCGCTCCAAGGCTTACCACGACTTCATCGTGAACGGTGTGTTCTTCCCCTCGAAGGAGTTTGAGGTAAGGTATGAGAATTACGAATTACGCGTCCATACGGGCCCTGCCTATTCTCGCGTAGAGATAAAGCCTCCGGAGATAAAAATATGGCCCGTAGAACAGCGGCGGCCCGTAGAGGTCTCTAAAGGATCGGAAATAATAAGGTTCTCGATACCCACGTTCGCTGTTCCCTTCGCCCTCTTCGACGTGATGGAAAGAAGCGAGAAGGACTTGCTCGCGAAGCTCGTAAGGAACGTGTACGGTTTTTGAAAAACTCAAATTCTCGGAGGGTTATAACGCCGGTCTTTAGGTAGCCTCCCCTTACGCTTGTAATAATCGGCTAGGCGCTTGATCCTAGACTCTATGAGCTGAAGACCGCGCTTAGAATGTAGATCCTTAGGGTGCTTAGCGAGATGCTTCCTCAAGTTTATAGCGCGCCTTATGAGGTTGTCCAAGTCCTCGGGAATCTCGGGCTCTAGCCCGTGCTCGCGTAATATCTGAGTTAATTTCTTCCCGGTGACGCGCCTCACGTCGGGTATTCCGTACATGTCGCGTAGTATGATTCCGATCATAGCAGGCTTATATCCTTTCTTAGCGTATTCCACCACAAGTTGTTCTACTTGCTCGGGCGTATAATCGCACCGCTTAGGCGGAGGTAACCTTCTCGGGGGCTTTCTAGACTTAGACCTTCCCGTCCTAGCATGCATACTTTTCTCTTCTTAAGGGGGCGTTTTTCTTATTCTCCCCTCGTTTTAGAATGAGCTCTCCGGGCGACGTATGCTTACGCCACGGGTGTTCTAAGTGTTGTCGGGATACTGAGATGCCGCTTTTCCCCGAGGATATAAGACGCATTACGGCCGCCGGTTATCGTCTCGAGGAGTTCGCGGTGTTCGATAGGGAGGCTAAAATATGGCGCTTGAGGAACGTAAACGGCCACTGTTACTTCCTCGATCCCGATACGGGTAGATGCAAGATATACGACATAAGGCCCATGGGGTGCCGCTTGTATCCCGTAGTGATAAACCCGGAGACCGGGACGTGTGCGATAGATACTGAAGTGTGCCCGTATCGGCATGAATTCTCTCCCGAGCGGATCGCTGAGGCGTGTAAGAAGGTAGAGGAATTGTATGAAAAATACCCGGAATACTTCCTATGACGGACGTAATCGATCCGTTTGAGGCTAGAAGGGCGTTGAAGGGTCTCGACGTGAGCCTCTCTATGGGGTATAGGAGGGACCATTACGAGGTTATCTTAGAGGGCGATGAGGCGCGTATAGGCCCCTATATTATATCTATAGATGATCTAAGGGAGATTTCCAAAGGGACTCATATATATACTTTACCCGATTTAAGGCGCATAGAGAAGTTCGACGAAGAGTTCGACTTATACTACAAGCTCCACCCAGTAAGACCGAGGACTTCTCCCACGCTTATGATCTCGGGCGTGCTTATGCATAGAATAAAGGACGTAACCCCTCGGGAAGACGCGCGTCTTAAGGTATCTCGTCTCCGCATAAAGCCGGGCATGCGCGTGTTGGATACGTGTATGGGCTTAGGCTATACGGCGATTCACGCGATGAGGAGGGGAGGGATCGTAACGACCGTGGAGATCTCAAAGAGCGTGATAGAAATAGCGATGAAGAACCCGCGGTCCGAGGACCTAAGGAACGTTGAGATCGTGAACGCGGACGTATTCGAATACGTTCAAGAACTAGAGAATAACTCCTTCGATAGAATCATACACGACCCTCCTCGTATGTCCCTAGCGGGCGAGTTATACTCGCTAGAGTTCTATCGCGAGCTGAGGCGCGTCCTCAAGCCGGGAGGAATATTATATCATTACGTAGGCGATCCGGGAGGGAAGTATAGGAGGAAGAAGATGCGGGTTGGCGTCGCTAGAAGGTTAAGGGAAGCAGGTTTCTATAACGTAAGACGGGACGAAAAAACGCAGGGTGTGATCGCTTTTTCTCCTTAAGCGGCACTACGTAATTAGCGGGGACCTCCACGCGTCCCAAAGTTGAGCTTAAAACGTCCTCAAGAATCCTCACGAACACGGTGTTCTTACTCTCGTTGATATCCTCTATGATCGCTTCGTACCCGTTGAAGGGGCCGCTTATGATCCTCACCTTCATACCCTTCTTCAGCGCTAGCCTCGGGCGTATGTACTCGCTCAACTCTTCCTCGGATATTTCCCCTATGATCCTCCGACGTATATCTAGAAGGCTCATGAGCTTCGCCACCTTACCCTCGTCCTCGGCCTCTACGATGATATAACCGTCCGTCCTAGCTTTTCTATCGTATAATACGATCGTAGCCCTAGGAGGGACATAAATCGCGTATACCCCTTCTCCGTTCCGTAACGCGTACAACCTCCGGGCTACAACTACTTCCTTCTTAGCCCCAACCCTCACTAAGAACAGAGGCATAGAAAAAACTCGGAGCGTTCCTAAAAGCATTCCTACGGTGAGGTGTATTAAGTACACTACTCCGCCTAGGAACGCTATGAATATCGTAACGGTGCGCATGAACTTCGTCCGTTCGTCTAAGTCGGGGCGCCTAGAGTACTTCATGATGTGATTAAAGGCCTCGGAGGTCTTGAGAATCTCATCTAGCATGATACTCTTTTAGCGTATCGTTATTTTACGTGCTCCCCCCACATCTATGGACTACATAAACATGGAGCACAAGTATGAGTACGTATCGGGGCGCGAGCGTCCTAGGGGGTGCATCTTCTGTATGGCCGCGTCCGGCGAACTGAAGGATCTCGTCCTATACGTCGACGATAAGGTCGTGATCATGCTCAACAAGTTCCCTTATAATACGGCTCACCTTCTCATAGCCCCCTCTAGGCACGTAAAGGACTTACGTGAACTCACGGAGGATGAGGTGGTGGCGTTACATAGGGCGATATCGTTTTCTATGCGCGTCATCGACGAGACGTTTTCGCCTCAAGGATACAACCTAGGCCTAAATCAAGGGCGCGCTGCGGGCGCGAGTGTAGAACATTTACACTTTCATTTGGTGCCGAGACGGTACGGGGAGTATAACTTCATGGAGACGATAGTGGGGGCTAGGAGCGTGTTACAGAAGCCGGAGACCGTATGGAGGATACTAAAGCCGAAGTTCGACGTGCTCAGGGGCGGAAGGCCTCATCATTAGCTCAGGCCCATAAGACCTCATCATCACAAAACTTTCTTTCATTCTAAAAACCCGAGTTAAAAACTCCACGCGTTCTCCTAGAAATGGAGCGCCGGATATTCATATATACCGATCCGCATAGTACGACGTTGTTGAGGCGTATTATGGACGACGCATCCGTAGCCGATTTTGTGATCGGCCTAGGTGATTATACGTCCCAAGAGAAGGGTTGCGTTCCTTCCATAGTTTTCGACTTCACGGACATACCTCTCATGGGAAACCACGATACGGGAGCCGTGAGGTCGGGCTGGATAGAGATATTCGGAATAAAGATAGGGATGATCGGAGGGGTATATTCTCCTAGGAAGGATAGAAGGCCTTCAATAGCTATGAGGCACGACGATCGGATACATGACTATAACCCCAAGTTCAAGCGCGGGCGGATTCAGACGGAGAGATTTAGGCTCGACAAGAACGGGGACGAAATAACGCTCGTGGAGAACGGTCCCATAGGGTTCGAAGGGTACTATACTACCCTAGAGCTAGAAACCGTAGCGGGATATCCTTTCGACGTATTCCTCTCGCATACCGGTCCCATTAGGGGACTAAAGAGGAGCGATAGACGCATAGAG
>JAMOTR010000077.1 GCA_027068385.1 Candidatus Heimdallarchaeota archaeon | reverse complement strand
GCGTCTATGGCTATATCGAACTCGTACTTGGACGACAACGCGTGTATCTCCTCGAGCGCCTCAATCGAATCGCGCGCCTCTATCGGATCAAGACCCGCTTCTAGGCCTAAGCACACCGTATATCTCTTCGAGAGACGCTCCTTAAGCTCGTGATACACGCTCGTGGCCACGTCGAGAGCCTCGAACGGATCCCCCGCCTTTGGTATTATAAGGAACTCTTGTACGCTCATGCCGTTCCTCGCGTGCCTCCCTCCCTCAACGACGTTAAACGCGAGAGCGGGCGCCGAACGTCCTTCTAATACCTCATAAGGTTCCTTTTCTAGAGCACTCGCTAACGCTTTAAGGTGAGCTATGGAAACCGCGGCCCTCACGATCACGGGGAACCCTAGGAGCTCTGAATCCACTTTAGAGACGTCGGCTTCTATCCCTACTATTCTCTCACGAACCTCCTCGTTGATCGTCTCAAGTATTTCTTCTAGACTCATAACGGGCTCCCTTCTGCTCTTAGAGACGCCTATAGGAGCGGCATATATCCCCCTATGTCCGTTAACGGAAACCTCTACCTCAAACCCCCGGGCGCCCGAGGAGAGGAGTATCCTTCTAGCCTTTAAGTCCTCGACGCGCATTTCGGAGTATCCCATGTTTCTTTTCTGCCGCGTATACTATTCTCGCTACTACGGTCCGGGCGTGTAGAGGATATCTAGAGATAGCCACACGCTCGTTAAACATCGAACTCACGCTCTCGGAGAAGTACCCGCGAGGAAACATTCCTATCACGAGCACGCTATCGTCCGGTATCCTCTTCACGAGGTCTATCGGATCCTCAAGTTTACCCCTAGAGGTGAGACCTATTACGTACTTGCCCTTCACTATGTCCTCTATGCTCTCTTCGGAGAACCGCAACAACGGCTTTCCCCTTGGAGGGACGCGTCCTTCCCTTAAGAGCTGTTCCATTAGTCCCCTAAAGCGTTCGTACCTCTTAGGAGGGCGCCGCGAGGGGTCTATACGAATGATCCTTCCGTCGTAATTGTGAATCACCACCTCTATGATCCCGCTCCTCATCGCTGGAGTTTGAAACGCGTTTAGGAGTGATACGTGAAGTATGTCGGGCCTCCCTATTTTAACGTCCCTCACGCGTACGCGATCGCGCTCCAGAAGCCTTCCCTTATGAAGCTTTAATCCCGCCTCCGCGAACAATAGTATCATAAAAAATCGTTCCTCGTCCTCCTTCTCTTCCTTCCCTATCTTACTTATTATATCCTCGATACCCCCCATACCGAAGCCTACCTCAGCTTGTCCCGTCTCCTTTAAGACCATAATCAAGAGCATGCCCAGAACGGCATCTATAGCGCCTATGAGGGCGACCCTCCATAACGTCACAAGGTCCTCGTCCGAGAGTTCTTCCCGCGGTATCTTCTGGACTATCTCATCCGAGAGCTTAGACTTTAGTAGCTCGATAAAAATCTCGCGCACTTTTTCGTGCATTATCGTGTGAATATAGGGTATGATAAATAAATCGTTCCGAAGAACCACCAATCACAAACATCTTTAAAAATAGCTTTTTGTTTCACAAATGAACAAGGAGGAGCTCGTTCTCCTTGGTACGGGTATAATAATATTAGGGACCGCTCTCGCGAAATTGATCGTAGGATACGCGTACGACGTTCCAGCACTTATAGCTGATGGATATCACGGATTAGCGGACGCGGTTATAGACTTGGGAGGGTTCTTCGTCGTGAGGGCCTCGAGGATGGAAAACGTGAGCGGAACACGCTTGAGGTACTTCTTCTCGTTCATAATCGCGGAGTTCCTCATAGCGGCCGGAATACTCGTGGCCTATGAGAAGTTCGAAGAGGTTCCGGTAAGGTCTTTAGTACCTTTTATTACCACCGTATTAGTAGCGATAACGATCCTAATATCCTCTTTATGGCGCCAAGCGGTGGCTAAGGAGACGGGATCGCCCGTCCTTGAAGCCGAGGCTATGCACGGATATAGCGACGTGATAAGCACGTTTGGGGCTATGCTCGGTAGCTTAGCTCCGTTCTACGGTAGAATACTAAGCACGATAGGGGTAGCGATAGTCGTCCTCGTAATGATCTTCGCGGGCATACACATCGCTACGGAGAGCGTTAAAATACTCGTAGAATACCTCCCTAAGGACATAGTAGAGATCATTAAGAGGAACGTGCCGAGTGGGATGAGGATCGCGGGAATACACGTGGAAGAAGAGGGCGAAAAGCCCGTAATATACGTAGTGCTCGAGGGGACCATACACCCGGCGAATCTCAAGGAGCTCGAGGAGAAGATATCGAAAGAGTTACCTCAATATGACGTACGCATCGTGGCGAGGACGCCTAAGAGGAAGCTCGCGATCGCGATAGACGAGAACGGAAACCTCTCGAAGTTCGGTGAGGCCTACGCGTTCATTATCATAGACGAGAGCGGAAGGAGGGTCGTGGAGAATCCTTATAGAACGGAGGAGAAACACCGCGGGGTGAGGGCTATGAGATATCTCATGGAGCTTGGGGTCACGGACGTGTGCGCTAAGGACTTCGGCGAAGCGGTTATGAGCGTATTCTCTGGGTTAGTGAAGATGAAAAAATCGGACGACGTCGCGGAGTGCGAGAAGCGTGCGGGCTTCAAACGATAAAGCTATGAGTAGAGGGACGATGCCGAATAGGAAGAATGAGACGATCCGAAACTTCGGGAAGCTCATGGGGATCTCGAAGTACGTCGCTAAGATGCCGCCTATGGACGCGCCGAAGGGAGCTAAAAGCCGCTCTATGATCGTACCCCGAACTTTTCTTACGGTCACGCTCATGAGGGCCGCGGCTAGAATCGTGGATATTAGCGCGCTTATCCGTACATCTACATATCTGAAGAGGAAGGCCGCGAGCACGGGAACGAGCGTGGCGATCACGAACGTGGCGTTCGCTTGTAGGCGATATAGAGAGTATCCGCGGTAGTGTATGATTAAGTATAGCGCGGAGCCTATAAGGAAAGCCCCACCGAGTTCCCGGGCGGGCGCTTGATAGTACTTATGTAAGAGGGCGAGCCGCAGTCCCAAGAACCCTAGGACTTGTTGCGCCCTGAAGAACATAGCCCCTATGAAGCCCATGACGAACGCTATCGCCACGAGCGCGATCTCGTTCGTATAGAAGTGCGCGATCGCCACGAGCACGATCGGATATAAGAAGCTCGGGACGGTCCTTAGGATTTCGTTTACGAACCGGTGCATGAGTATCATTAAGCGTCGGATTAATGAAACCCTCCGAACGAAGCTATGAGCCTCATCGAAAATATCCCGCTTCTATAGAAACGCCCGTGAATAGAACTAGAAGGATAGCGGAGGCAAGGGGAATCGAGATGATTTATTTAAGATTTTCTCGGTTCAGAACATATGGGCGAATAAGATTTAGAGTTAATTTTTGAGGAAGCACAAAGTTCCGCCCGTTACCTCCCTAACGGGCAAAAGTGGTTTCGCGTGAAGATCGATCGTGCCTTTTCGCGAAATAACGAATAAGCTTCGGATTTCTTTATAAATGAAAAGTTAACTATCGATCGAACAAATTAGTTTTATATATGATGAGGACCTATATTTAAAGCTTTCCGTAATACTATATTACTTTAGGACCGCTAATTATTATATTCACAAAACGGCACGATATTCGAACGAACGATCGTTCTATCGAGACCTTCACCCGAAGTTTTCCGATCCTCTTATATCCGAACAACGAATACACCCTCCCCAATAATCCGCCGCTCTTAACCGTCACCCTTACCCTTGATACGTCCTTACCCTTTCTTCTCTCCTCCTCGATCCTCCTCCTCACGTAACGCCTCAACGCCTTCTTATAAACGAGGCCCGGATACGATAAGAGGCGAACCACCTCGGCTTTAAGGCGCTTGATGATACTAGAGATACCCCTCTTCCGCATCCCTTCAAGCCTTAATAGGAGCCTATACAACGCGTACGGC
>JAMOTR010000076.1 GCA_027068385.1 Candidatus Heimdallarchaeota archaeon | reverse complement strand
CGCTAAAGTCTCGCTAGCGTATCAGGGAACGATCTTCGTCTCGGCTCCCACGGATTCGAACGGAAGCGTGAGGATCATACAGGTACCTGTAGGATACGCTCTAGCGTTCAACGTGACGTACGATACGCCTTACGGAGTGTCCGTTAAGTACTTCGAGTTCATCACGCTAGAAGGGCCTCTAGAGAAGAGCGTAACGCTACAGATGGGAGAAGCGACGTTGAAGTTTACCGATTTAACCGGTAAGGGCGTAAACGGAATCAAGCTCTCCATCAAGGCCCCCAACGGATTCATCACCTCATATAGCGTGCCCGTATCCAACATAACTCTAAGCCGCTTCCCCATAGGAGTGCCGTTTAACCTCACGGCCGAATACACGAGCTACGGAATACTCGTATATAAGACCACCACGTTATCCCTAGGAGCCGCCTCCGAGAGTTACACGATAGCCTTACCGATGAAGCCCATGAAGATACTAATAGTAGACCTATCTAACCGCCCCGTACCGATGGCGAAGGTCACCTTATCGTACGAGAGCGTAGGAACATTCTACTCCGATCAGATCTTAAGCGGAGAGCTCGACCTCGACGAATTCCCCGTGGCGAGCTATCTAGGATCCCTCACGATATCCGCCTCTTACCTCTCGTCGCTAGGAGTGGAGGTCGAAGGCAGGGCCGTCATAGATACTCCGGCTACGTACGATACGATCAACGTGAAGATGCCGATGAAGATGGTTAGGATAGTCGTAACGGACGTGAACAACGAGCCCACTTTAGCCACCGTATACATAAAGGGTATCTCCGGACTAGGAACCATAGCGCTCACCGCGAGTAACGGTAGCGTCACGATCAACGACTTCCCGCTCTCCCTCTCCCCGGCTAACATCACTGCCGTGCGTATTATCTACGGAGATAACGGAGTAGCGTTAACGATAAAGAACACCGTGGTAGTGGACTTCTCCTCTACGAGCGAGGCTAAGGTCACGCTACAGCTTACCGACTTAGATATCGTAGTAACCGATAAGAACGGTAACCCGTTAGAGGGGGCGATCGTAACGATAACGGCCGGAAACCTCATGTTTAAGACCACTACCGATGCTCGCGGGGTGGCCCACTTTGAGGACATACCCACGCTAACGTACATAGGAGCCTCCGAGTATAAGGTAGAGATCGATTATGGAGGAGTGAAGACGGAGACAACCATAGCTCAGAGCGGCGGCGAGTTCGAGGTGAAGGCTAAGACTCCCGCGGACGTACAGAAGCAGCGCCTCATCGCGGCCGTAGTAATCACCGCTGCCGTGGCCGGATTCGTGGCGTATAAGTTCGTGATTAAGGCGAGGCCTCCGTACTACCGGCTCAAGAAGGCGATCGCTAAAGGAGCCGAGGAGATAGACCTCGAGAGGCTACCCACCAGGGACGAGGAGCTATTAGAGATCTTCGAGAGCGTGGAAGAGTGATTTTTAAAACTTGATGTTCTTCCACATCGAATACCGCGGGGAGAACCTTAAGTCCCTTATAAGAGGCGCGGATAACCTCGCGTAGCGTAATTCTTTCTTATCGATTTCCGCTACCCTCACGGCCTCTACTTTATCCGTCTCATGAAGTCTCGGTAAGGAAACTAGGACGCTGCCGTCAGGTGACACGACGCGGGATCCTCCCCAGAAGTTTAACGGTCCCTCCACTCCTACGCGATTCACGTATACGTGGAACGCCCCAGATTCTATAGCGCGTGCGACGGTGAACGTATCGAAGTACACGGAACGTCCGAACGGTGAGGCGGAGATCGTTATCAATAGCTCTACGTCCTGCACCGCATACCTCCTCGCAATCTCCGGGAAGAACACGTCGTAACAAACCATGAGACCTATCCTCCGACCCTTGTATTCGAACGTCTCCTCTCCGTATCCAGGATGGAACCAGAGTTTCTCGGTGAACGGGAGATGATTCGGTAAGAAGTGCTTCCTATATACGTGTTCCGCGCCTCCTATAGCGAAGGCCGCGTTGAATATTCTCCCTTCGGAAGCCTTTTCCGGTCCTCCTACGATCACTAAGCGATCGCCCGCGTGTTCCCTTATGATATCTAAGGCCTCAGGAATCTCTTCCGCTAGCGTTATGATCTCGTCCCCTACGTTATATCCCGTAAGGAACAGCTCCGGGAATACATAAACGTCCGAATCGTAACGCTCGAGTACCTCTAAGACTTTAGATACGTTACCTTTAACGTTCGCGATCTCAGGGGCTAGTTGGGCTAAAAGCACGCGCATGAAAAAATCAGGCCTTCTTCTTACTACTCTTCTTTTCCTTCGAGCCGTTCTTAGAGGAGCTTCCGCTCTTAGTGACGCTCACGGTCTTGATTCCCTTCCTCGACTTAGCGGCCTTCATAGCGGCGAGCTTTTTAGAGATCTTAGCTTCACTAGGGGGTATTATAAGCCGGTCTAATCCTCCGCGTATGCCTCCGTACGTGAGGTAATCGGTTACGACGAACCTGCATAGCGGCTCTAGATCTACGTCTACCACTCCGCTATCTGAGATTCCGAACCTAGCCTCGCGCTGAGGTAAGAACGAGGCGTCCACGATCTTAGCCCTACGTACGGTTACGGGCTCTGCCCTCTTATTAGAGGAAGCGGAGGCTATGTTGAGCATCACGCGCACGCCCACGTTATGGGCCACGACGTGTCCCCCGACGACCTTGAGGCCGAACTCGTCGCCTCCGCCCGTGAACCTCCCCTCGGGCATGTCCATTACCTGGTTCGTGATGATCACTCCGATGTTGTAGATCTCAGCCATGCGCGAGAGTAGATGGACGAACTTGTTCACCATCTGCTGCCTCTCCGCGAGCCTCTCGCGTCCCACGTATTCCGCGCGGAACAGGTTCATCAGGCTATCCACGACGACGAGACCGACGTTCTTCTCGGGTATCATGAGACCGGCGCGGTAAGCCGCATCGAACTGTTCCGCGACGCTGCTCACGCGGAATACGGTGATCCTCTTTAAGGCCTCCTTATGATCTAATCCGAAGCGCTCGGCTATCGGTATAAGCCTCGCGGGCTCGAAGGCTGATTCGGTATCTATGTATATCGCGCCCTTGTTTAGACCCCGGCCGATGGGGTCTAGAGCGGAGAGGTCGTTGAACTCCTGTCCGGAACTCTTTAGGGCTAAGTTACACTTGTCCGTGTTGATCACGACGTCCGTATCTATGGGAGCGGGGGGCAATTGGACGGCGATCGAGGAGGTGAGGGAGATCTGGGTCTTACCGGAGCGGTAGGGACCAGCGAACTCGGTGACGATTCCGGTCCTTATGCCTCCCCCAAGTATGTAATCGAGTACTACGGATCCGGTGTGTATGTAACGCACGAGCTCATGGGAGCGCTTGAGTAACGTATAAGCGTCTATTCCGGATCCGGGCACGTTCGTGAGGTACTCGCGTAACCTCACCAAGGCGCGCTCGTACTTCTCAGCGTCGATTCCGGATACCTCCTGGGCGTTTACGAAGTAAAGCTGACCGACGTACTTCAAGCCGAGGTCCTCTAGGATCTTCTTCTTCGAAAGGATGTACTTCACGGAGGGATCATCTATAGCCTCAAGGTTATCTATAGGATCATAAGCCGACACTCCGGGCATGCCCTCGAGTGGAGAACCCGATCAAAAATCCTCATCTTCGTTCCAAAATCCTCGGATCGACTCCGTAACTGTATTTCGTATAATATCTACGACCCATCATTTTTGGGGATTTGGGTGTGACGAGCGAGATGCGGATACGAAAAAGGAAATCGTTAAATATTATATAGGGTTACCGGGGCCTCTAAATAGAGCTTTGACTTTAATTTGTGTATAGCGAAAGAAAATAATTAAACGCCTAAAAACGCGCCCTTTGTATGGTAGAAAAGAGCTCGCTCGATCCGATCATACAATTAGCGGAGCTCATCAAGCAGGGCACGCTACCTAGCTTTAAGGAGGCGCACGAGATACTAAATAACCCGGACGAGGAAAGAATAAG
>JAMOTR010000075.1 GCA_027068385.1 Candidatus Heimdallarchaeota archaeon | reverse complement strand
GTCGACGCGACACCATCGAAGGTGGGGGCGAAGAATAAGGAGAACCTGTACAAGAGGTTCGATAAGCCGGTGATCTTCCAAGGGGGCGAGAAGGCGAGCGTAGCCGACGTGAGCTTCAACGCGGAGGCGAACTATGCGGAAGCCGTAGGGAAAAAGTACGTGCGCGTCGTTAGCTGCAACACTACGGGCCTCATAAGGAGCTTATATAGGTTAGATAAGAACATAGGGATCGAGCGCGTCCATGCTGTGCTCATACGTCGTGCCGCGGATCCCCATGAGGACAAGAAGGGTCCTATAAACGCGATCATGCCGAAGCCCATAAGGGGACTCTCTCACCACGCGGAGGACGTGAGGACGGTGCTCAAGAACCTAAACATTACTACCATGGCCTCCGTCGTGCCCACGACGATCATGCACGTACATGCCGTACGGGTGAAGTTCTCTAGAGAGACGACCGAGGATGAAGTAATCGACGCGCTGGGAGAGTCTAAGAGAATAGCGTTCGTAGACGGTTCGTTAGGGTTCACGAGTACGGCTAAGATCATAGAAGCGGCTAGGGATCTAGGAAGACCACGTAACGATATATTCGAGCTAATAATTCGGAGAGATTCCATAAGCGTATCCGGACGCGAGGCGTTCTTCCGGCAGGCCGTACATCAGGAGGCTATAGTCGTTCCCGAAAATGTGGACGCTATCCGTGCCGTTTCTGGATTTGAGAACGCTGAGGAGAGTATTAAGGAGACGAACGCCTCTTTAGGCTTAGGTGACGTGAGATGGCGAAACAGAATCCGATTGATACGAGCATGAAATATAGGGTTGTAATAGGGTTCGTGGTGGATGGGATAGTAAAGAAGGACGACATACTCGGGGCCATTTTTGGTCAACTCGAACCCATAATACCTCGCGAGTTATATCATAAGGTACAGGATAAGAACCGTAAGGACGTAACGATACAAGTAGAAATAGAGGACGCTTCCGGGGGCAAGACGAAGGGAAACGTCTACATATATTCGCGCTTAGACCGCTACGAGACCGCGATCATAGCCGCGGCCGTGGAGATGATTAGGAAGGTCGGGGCCTTTAGGGCTACGTTCTACGTAAAGTCGTTCGACAACATGCTCTTAGAATATGTGGAGCGCATAAAGCGTCGCGCCGCTGACCTGCTCATACAATACGAGACCGACTATAGCCTCGAACTCGACTTAAAAAAGCTTAAGGAGGACATCAAGGAACTCGTAGAGGAACTCACGAGCAAGAGTCAAATCGTGGAGTACGGCCCCGATAAGCTACCTGCGGGCCCGGATGTGGAGAAGAGCGATACGATCATCATAGTCGAAGGAAAGAACGACGTGTACGCTCTACTAAAGGCGGGAATAAAGAACGCGATAGCGATGAAGGGCGCGGAAGTGCCGGACACCTTAATAGACCTAGCTAAGAAGAAGTCTAAGATCATAGCGTTCCTAGATCGCGACACACAGGGGTTCAAGAACTTAGAGACGCTTATAACCCGCGTTCGCGTCGATTACATAGCGCTTCCTCCCGAAGGCAGGCGCGAGGTCGAAGAGCTTACGCCTTCCGAGATAAAGGCCGCGTTGAGCCACTTATACACCCCCGATCAAATCACTCAGCTCATCGCGACACACAGATTCGGTGAAGGGATAAAGGAAATCAAGCACCTCCTAGAGGCTTTAGAGAGGCTCAAGGACGAGAGGGTCCTCGCTTACGACGACACGCTATCGATCATAGGGGAGTTTAACTCGATAGAGGAGGCCATAAAGAAGAAGCCGTTCGCTATCGTGTACGGAGGCGCCTTGGATCAGACTCATATAAGTAAGATGCTAAAAGCTAAGCACGTACCGCGTATAATCGTGACGAAGGACCAGGGGGAGATCGTATTTAAACCCGCTGGGATGGTCATAGTCTCACTACGCTCCTATAGAGGGTCGTTTCGATAACTCATATATGATGTTTTTGAACACCTCCTCTACCCTCTTTTGCTCCTCTTTGTCCACCTTCTTTAGAGCCTCCTCTAAGCTTATACGATCGAATATCACTAGGTTTCCTAAGCGTTTCCGCCTCACGTAGTTCCGCGGTATTATCCTTACTTCGAACTCCCTTTCGAAGCTTCTTACGTGTTCTTTCGGTACAAGTATGTATCTAGCTTTAGAGAGCTCTTTAATGCCCCTGTGATCGAACTTGGGCCTCCTTATGAAGACCACATCTCCCTCCTCTATGCTCACTAAATCCGAGGACGAGATCTCCCTCCGAGTAGCCTCGTCGAAGTATTTTCCTATCGCTAAGCTATCTAAGCTCTTAGGCGCCTCACGACTTATTTCGGATAATATACTTTCGAGCTCGTCTACCCTACTCCTCAACTTCTCTACCTCCCTCTCCAAAGCCGCGATCTTCTCTTGCTGATTCTTCACTATTAGGTCCTCTAATACGCTCTTGTGTGCGTCATACTTTAGGAGCTCTATCTCCATCTCGTATTCCTCTATCTTCTCTATAGCCGCCTTATACGCCTTCTTTAGCCTACGTAACTCCTCGCGCAGCTGAGAGATCTCCTTTTCTAGTTCTTCTATGCTCCTCTCGCGCCTCCTCCTTTTCTCCTCTCTGATCTCCTCCTTAGGTCCTAGTAACCTACTTATCGCGCCGACTACGGAGTAATTACGAAGGACTAAGTATACTACCTCTTCAGGAGGAACTCCGAAGTTCTTAGCTTCGCGTATCGCGCGATCTATTTTGGGCTTATACTTATAGTACGCTTTTACGGCCGCCGCAAGTGCGTCGCGTTCATGAGGAGAACCCTTCAAATCATATTCCGTCGCTATCTCGCGCTTCTCCTCCACGCTTATAGGACCCTCGGGGACGTATACGGGTGCCCTCAATGCAGTCGCTACGCGCTTTACGAAGTCCGGGAGCTCCGGTACGTCCACGGCTATGAGAATCGGATCCCCTACTGACCTTATGTAGCTAATTACGCTCTCCCTACCCCCTTCAAGCGTCGTACTATGGACGAGCTCACCGTATATGTTTAAGAACGCGAGACCTACGTGTGTTCCCGGATCTATCCCGACGATAAACTTCCCCCTTAAGCTCGTCCTCATCGGTTTACTCGCCCTCACCTCCAGGCGCACGTCCTGAAGGTCCACGTTCTTTAACGTCTCGCGTATACGATAGACGTTTTCGTACGCGCGTATCTCATAGGACATTCCCCTATGATATTCATCGTACTCTATCCCAGCCTCTTTAAGAGCCCTCTCGACGTCCTCTTTAGCGTGTTCTACGAAAGACCTTAACGCCCTTTTGTATTTACCTTCACGCCCCCCTCTGTACGAGCTTCTTTCCGGAGATATCTTGATGATCGTCTCGCGAACACCGTGAAATATAGTTTCGTATACCCCTAATGAGGCTAGCTTCGCGGATAAGTACGCGGTTTGTATGGGCGAGGGGTGTCCTCCCGTCCGTATGCCTAGTTCCTTAGCGACGCTCCACACTTTCTTCCCCCTCTTACCCGCCCTCACGATCTTCGCTCCTGTAGCTGAGGCGATGCGCGTTAATGAGTCACCGAACTCGGACAAATCGTCTATCGCGATTACGTCCGGTTCTAGTTCTATTAACGTCCTCACGATCTGAGACGCGGGCACGATCATACTTTTATGAGTCTCCCCGTCTAGTAACACAAGGGCGAACGAAGAACGATCGGGGCGTATATCCAATCCAACGATCCTCATTAAGCTTACAGAGAAACAGAAAACTTCTTAGTTAACTCCTTCGATGGATCCGCGGAGGATCGTGGAGGAAATAGAGCGCATACGCTCCGAGGCTAGGAGCTCGCCCGTAGAATATCTGGACGCGTTCGAGCGGGAACGGCCTTACGGTAAGATCACGTTCATACTCGTCGCCACCCGCGCGGACTTAGGGGCCGTAGTAGCGGGAGGTCGTATAAAGAAACTAATTAAGAAGTACGGAATCATACGCGTCTTAGCGGAAGAGGAGCTCATAATAAGAAGATATAGGATCGAACACGCCCGGAAGAGGGCTAAG
>JAMOTR010000074.1 GCA_027068385.1 Candidatus Heimdallarchaeota archaeon | reverse complement strand
CGACCGGCCGTTCCTTTCTACGAATAGCGTCTTTCCCTCTATCTTCAGCTTCCCGTCGAGCGTGAGTACTCCTTCTCCCCCCTTCTCTAAGTAATATCTAACGTACGCTAAGATCTCATCATCGCCTTTCCGCGAGACGTCGTTAATCTTATCGTAATACTCATCATCGAACTCCACGAGTTGTTCTTTTGAGCGATCTTTCCGAACTACGAGCATCACTTTCTCTTAACGCGTTAAATACATACCCTAGGGTCCATATATTCTTAAGAATATCGAGCCGTTTTGATCTAATGGTATGGATGAGGGCGTATGGGTTCTTCCTCATCCTCATGGGCCTCTCGTACCCTCTCTTGTTCTCCGAAGTAGACTACGTCGCTTACGCTATATTCTCCTTATCCGCGCTATGTCTCCTCATCTCAGCCGCCCTACGGCATCGGGAATCATGGGGAAAAACGTGCCCCTCGATGTATCTAGCGGCGTCTATCGTATCCTTTCCCGCCTTCCTCCTTCGGCTCCTATCGATCATAGATCGTTATACGAACGCGTTCTCAGAGCACTTCTTCTACGTTTATTTCATAGCGTTGTACTTCTTACTCACGATACTCTTCCCCGCAATCCTAAGCGTCGCGGCTCGGTATAGCACGAAGAGAATGCGGCCCGTCGTATCCTTCCTTCGGCTCCTAGTAATCTTAGCCTCCATCGCCCGCCTGCTATCGCTCGTCTCCGTTAACGTAGCGTACGCGTTCTCACTCGCCGCCATCGTCCATGGAATAGCGTTGAATATTCGTCGAGGGTTTAGAACAATGGACGTCCTTCGGTCTTTTATTATAGAGCGCGGCGGTCAGGGGGAGTTCTCCTTCGACGATCTTAAGAAGCACGCCTCTTGTCTATTCGATCGCGAGCTCACGGACGAGGATATAATGAGGCTCTTAATGACCTTCGAGAGGCCCGGAATAAGGATCCACGTGGACGTCTCGAAGAGAAGATTTAGGATCGAGGTGGAGAACCCGGACGACCTCTTGCTTCAGATACTTAAAGAGCATAGAGGAATGACCCTTAGGGAGGCGATAGAGGAGTTCAAGAGGGTATTCGGTAGCGTGGACGAGGGGCGGCTATTGAGAATATTAAGGATCTTCGGGAACGAGATTTATCTCGAGAAGGAAGGTAAGAGGATTCCGATAGGGACGATTACGGAATTAAAAAGGCGGATGGATGGAAAAATCGTTTTTCGACGCCTCCTTAAGAGGAATATAATCGCTACAAGGGCAACTATTAGGGCTAATACGCCTATGAGAACGGTCGTGTTAAACTTTCCTGAGGCCTCTTCAGAGCCGCTCGATCCCGACTCCTCGGCTATGGAAACGGTGAACGTACAGGAGTCCGAGTTCCCCGCTGGATCTATTACGTCGATCTTGATCGTATGTTCCCCATCGCTTAGCTCTAGGGAGAACGTGTAGTCGTTTCCTATAGTCTCGTTCATAACGAGGGATCCGTCGACGTATACGAGCATGATGAACGAAGAGTCGTCGTCCGTTACCGTGACGTGTATCGTGACGTTATTTCCGTCCACGGAATGAGAACACGCTATGCTGGGCGCGGAATTATTCGTAGAACCACCAGATGAGCTCCGAGATACGCTATTTCCGTTAAGATCCACGATCGTTATTTCCACGTCCCCGCTCACATGGAAGTAGTTCTCCATGAACGTCATCGTATAGCCCGAAGCTACTAGGGATCCGCTCTCCGATATCTCATAATGGACGATGGGCTCGTTATCGTATACTATGAACGAAAGCTCACCGTCGTTATACCTAACGTCTATCGTAGGGAAATTATGATCTATGGGGCTCGTGACCACGTAGAATAACGTTCCTCCCGTGTCGTTATGTACCCTTATGACGCTCATTTGAGTGATATTAAGGACGATTCCCGAGCCTATCGTATAGCTATTTATGAGCTCGGAATCGTGGTATACGTCGACTATAGCGTCATGGTCCGTAGAGCGTATGATCGCCTTCACTCCGGAGGAACTCCCCTCGAAAGACGCTGAGCTCATGGCCGGCATCGAATCTCCAGCGTACGTGAGGAATATCGCGAACGTATAAGGATTATACATAGCCACTAAGGGACCTTCGGGCGAGATTCCCACGTATAGCGAGAACATACCGAAGACGTTCATCTTTCCGAACGTCGCTACCGTCGGCTCATCGTCTATGAAGATCGTGACGTTATGGGGGTCTTGAATCTCGGAGGCGGAGTAATCGTACCGTAAGAGAAAGATCGAATAAGCTTCGGGCGACTCGGGAGAACGGCCGGAGACGAAGTGCGTGGAGATAAGGGTGTCGTTATAGAACGCGTACAGGTCATAGCTATATAACTTGAGTTCCCCGAACTCGTAGGAGCCGTCGAAGGATATCGCGATGGACATCTGAGAGCACGTCGATTGATAAGCCCGCTCGTATACCCCGGACATCTCGCGATAATTTACGGTAATGGTCTCGTGGGGATAAGATAAGGCGCGTACTTCCGTCCGGGAGGAATCCGTGGTTATCTTATAATGTACGACAACGCCCGAGGTGACGTCTACGATTATCGTTTCGTTGCGATCGTACCCGTGATATACTAGGGTAACGTTGTACCCTTCTATTTCGGCCCGTACGTATTCGCCTTCGGTAATAAGGTAAGAGAGGTAAACGTTAAGGAAGTCCCCTAAGAACCCAGGGTATAATGCTACGGGGACTTCTTCGGAATAAGCGGGGGCGCGTATGGGCATCGAATAGAGGTCCTCGTTGTCGTAGTAGTCCGTTCCGTTGTAGCCTTCATACGCTAAGGAGTACGTTAGGTTATACAATATAGTATCGTGATCGGGATCGTAAGAGAACGAAGTTATCGTCACGCTCAGGTTAAACGCTACCGTTGAGTTCGTATATGAGTCCCGGGAAGAGCCGGTGTAAGCTATAGTCTGGTGTAGCCGCGGGGCGGGCGCGTTTGTATCTTGGGGTACTTGTATTGGTATAAAAACGATCAATAAAATCAGAGCGAGAGCATATAATCTCATGATCCGATACTCATTTATTGTATATCAATTAGAATAAAACGACATAGTTAGATCAAGCCTTTTATCCCAAGGAGCCTAAGTATTAGGAAGTGAGTAAAATAAACGCGACCGTGCGACACTAAATGACTTACGTCCTCGAAGGCATAGACCTCGTTAAGGTATACAAGACGGGCGAGGTGGAGACGGTAGCTCTAAGAGGGGTAACGATAAGGGTCTCTCCGGGTGAGTTCGTGGCCATCGTAGGTCCTAGCGGAAGCGGTAAGACTACTCTCCTTAACCTCCTCGGAACACTAGATAAGCCCACTTCAGGGATAGTCATAATCGATGGGATAAACGTCACGCTACTACCGGAGAGGAAGCTTATACCTATAAGAAGGAAGAAGATCGGGTTCGTCTTCCAGTTCCATCACCTCATACCCGTCCTTACGGCCGTGGAGAACGTGGAACTTCCGATGCTCATCGCGGGCGTTCCGAGGAAAGAAAGGCGCGCTAGGGCGTTAAAGCTCCTAGAGGCGGTTGGGCTAAAGGGCAAAGAGAACCGTTATCCGCATCAACTTTCCGGAGGCGAGCAGCAGCGCGTGGCGGTCGCTAGGGCTCTAGCGAATAACCCTAAGATCGTTCTAGCGGATGAGCCTACGGGGAACCTCGATAGCGTTAACTCCGAGCGCATCGCTGAGCTATTTAAGAGGCTTAAGGAGGAGTTCGGGACGGCTTTCGTTGTGAGCACTCATGACCCAATCGTGTACGAGCGCGCGGATAGGCGCGTATACATACGCGACGGTAAGATCATTAAGGAGGACTGAGGGGTATGATCTTCCTACGTTACCTTAAGAAGTACCGCGGTAAGGCTCTTGCCGTAATCATAGCCGTAGCGATATTCTCCACTTCGTACATTACCTTGTTCTCTACCGTAGAGACGTTCGTAGGGTCCGTAGGTTATCAAGTAGCCGAGGATCTACGCGAGGCACAGCTTATAGTATACGGTAACTTCACGATCGACGACGTCGAGGAGATTAA
>JAMOTR010000073.1 GCA_027068385.1 Candidatus Heimdallarchaeota archaeon | reverse complement strand
AAATCGTATCCTCTGAAGAACGCGAGGTCGCTATACGTGTGCCCGATCTCAAGAACGCCCGTGGGTTTACCGCTTAAGTGTATCTCGAAAGGATGGACGAACCCTTTGGGAAGGCCCACATCGGGAAATCCTACGGTTGCGTCGTAAGAGTAATTGAGTCTCGAGAGTTCTCTTATAACGTGTTCGTTAAGCACTAAGTAATGACTCCTAGAGCCTAAGAAGCGATATTTAAGGGGTTTTCCGAACATCGACACCTCTGCGGGCAGGTGTAACTCATGTTCCGCTTTCGTCTTCGGAACCTCCTCTAACGTGTAATCAGAGGAATATATCGTACCGTCCTTGGGTAGCCGAAAGAACGTAAGCCTTCCGTCTAATTCGTACGCGAGGCGCTTTAGCGTGGGCTTTAAGTCTAGAGGAAGAATCGTCCTTAGCGCGTATCTTAAGGCCCTAACGGGCCTCTTAAGGAGCCTCTTAAAGTCCCTAAAGTATCTTCTGTGAGGGGTCTTCCTCATAAAATCGACGTCCGCGGTGACGATCACGGCCGCTTCATAACCCTCAGGAACGAACCTGGGCCGTTCGTGGTGTATGGAATAATGGAAGAACGCGTAGAGCTCCGTGAGGTAAGAGCCGGGGACCCCCTCTTTCTGTAAGCGATGAGCCTCGTACCGCCTCTTTAGTTCCTTTATCGGATCAAAAGCCCGGTAAGCCTTATCTCCGATCACCACAAGAGGCCGCTCGTCGTCCCCTACGACGATTCTCCCGAGCTCCTCCCCCTCTTTACTTATGTACCCTACCTCCAAATCCCGCGGATACTCCGAAAAGAGTATGGCCCTTCCCTTCCCCTCCGGCTTCACCACCTCGTATTCCATTCTTTTACCCCTCCGGTCGTATAAGTTCAAGCCGTGAGAGTATTTTTTCGGAGTTCTTATTACGTATCACGAGCCTTTCCTTACGCGTCTTTATGATCCCTAAAGCGTTTATGATCGCCCTCCTTATGCCTCCCTTTCTTAACGCTTTAGAGAACGAACTCATCGCGATGTCTATGCGTCTAAACGTCCCGTCGTATACGATGCCTTCGTCGAATAAGTAAGTCCTCCCGAGTTGGAACCGAGAGTGGGCGTCGCTACCGGCGGAGAGGAGCTCCCGCTTAGAGATTACCTTAAGTACGTTTTCCATGGACGACCTCCCGTTCACTTCAGAGACCATAAAGCGTCTCGCTATCTCCTCGGGGACGCGAGAACGTTCTGGGTGAGCTAGTACGACGAGGCACTCGTAATCGCTTAACTCCTCGAGTTCGGGCTTCCTCTTCATCTCCGCTACGCACTCTCCGATCATCAACACGTGCATCTTACCATAGCTCCGTTCTACGCCCGGTATGAGAATTACGCCATATTCCACGGCCCTCCTCTTTAGCGTAATACGATCGTGATCCGTGATAGCAACGGCATCTATCTTACGCCTCCTCGCTACCTTTGCGATCTCTTTAATGCTCATCCGCCCGTCGTAAGAGTATATCGAATGTACGTGTAAATCGGCCCTCATAATCTTCTTTTCCTCGGTGTCTTGAAGAACGTGTACACTCCCGTGATTACCTCTATAGGTAGGGCCCTTAAGGAATATACGTTGTGCTTAACGCGACCCTTAAGCGCCTCTTTAAACCATCTTAAGAACACGCTTGGCGCTGCTAAGAGGAGCCTTATACCGTCCGGGACGATCCGAAAGTATCTCACCCCAGTCTTCCCGCGCTTATACCCCGGGTCCTCCCCCAAAGCGAGACGCACGTATATCTCGGGCATATTTACCCCCGCGGCTATACCTAGGCCTAAGGATCCCCAAAACTTCGCGTTGATCTCTATGAGCTTAGCCTTGTTACCGTCGTAGCGGAACTCGAGCATCACGGGACCGGTCCGCCCGATGGACTCTAGGAACCTCCTCGCGTCCTTAGCCACGTCTTCTATCCGTATGGTCTCAGCGACGACGCTCGGTCCTCCGTCGAGAGGATACTCTACGATGCGTCTGTGCATATACTCCGCATATATTACTCCGTCGCGCGCGATCGCGAAGTATCCTACGCCCCTTCCGGGAACGTACTCCTGAATCATCGGATCCTTAACGATCTCTAGCGCCTTCTTGAGTTCGCGCTCGTTACGTACTACGTATGCGAACCCTCCGAAACGGCCCTTCACGACTAAAGGAAACCTCTTAGGGGCCTCCTCAGGTAACCGAGTGCGGGGTATTTCTAAGTATTCGGAAGCCTTCATGAGGCCGTAATACTTATCGTAGCCGAGCTTAACGGTCTTATCGAACTCCCCTATGAGGTGCTTCGGCTTTATTCTCTTCACGTTCTTACTCAAGTCCACCCGCCGCTCGAATCCTATAGGCATGAGCACGTCGTCCTCCGATACTAATCTCAAGAGCTTATCGACGTCGTGGAAACGGACTACGCTCTTACGTTTTACGTTCCTTAAGAAGAATCCCGCTGCTATCCCGCGCGGTGCTATCGCGTGTACGTCGTAGGGTAGTCCATGTATAGCGTCCTTAGCGTGTTTAGTATGAGCGTCCGTAACGGCGACGATCATGATCGGAACTCATTAAAGAATTATTAATGGGATCGAGATGCCTGGGCTAGAAGTGAAGAGTGAAGACTTCGTCCACGCTCAGAGCTCTTTCTTCCGAACGGTGACTACAACTTATTTTATCGCTTCGGGGATGTTAGAATGGTCCAGATAAAGGGCGCGGACGTGATTAGGAAGCTCTTAAAAGAGCACCCCTTAGAGTACAGGCGCATCTTCTCGATCGTGGCTCACGTGGATCACGGTAAGACGACGACGACCGACTATCTATTAAAACGCGCTGGTCTTATGGCCGAGGAGGTAGCCGGAAAGAAACTCATGACCGATTACGATCAGGAGGAGAGACAGAGAGGAATTACGATCTTCACGTCCGTAGTCACGCTATTGTATAAGTACCAAGGTAAGGAGTATCTATTCACGATAAACGATACGCCCGGACACATAAGCTTCACGGGAGAAGTGTCTAGAGCGTTACGCGGGTCGGACGGGGCGGTAATCCTCGTGGACGCTTTAGAGGGCGTGATGACCCAGACGGAGACGAACATACGCTTAGCTCTACAGGAGATGTGTAAGCCCGTATTATACATAAACAAGGTCGATCGCCTCATTTCCGAGCTACGCCTAGAGCCGAAGAAGGTACTCGTGCGTATAGATCAGATCATACGCGAGGTGAACCGCCTTATACATAAGTACTCCCCGAAGGAGTTCAAGGGCAAGCGGAAGGTGGACTTCCCCGACGATAGCGTGGCGTTCGGTTCGGCTAAGGACGGCCGGGGAGTGATCTTCTCGATGCTCAAGGAGCGCGGGGACCCGAAGAAGGCGCTGATGGAGATCTTCGAACATTATAATAAGGGAGACATAGACCGGCTTAGGGAGAATTATCCGCTCGATGAGGCCCTGCTTAGGATGATCATAAAGCACTTACCTTCGCCCGTAGAAGCCCAGAGGTATAAGATACCGAAGATCCGGCGCGGGGACCTCAACAGCGAGGTAGGGAAGGCGATGCTCAACGTAGATCCCGATGGGCCTCTGGTTGGAATGATCACGAAGATCCTCATACACCCGAAGTCTAAGCGCCCGATACTCATCGGACGTATCTTCTCGGGTACTCTAAAGCAGGGTCAGGAGATAAAGCTCATTACCTCTAAATCCGTAGCCCGCGTACAGCGCTTAGGAACGCTCGTGATCACCGATATGCTCGATATCGACGAGATGCCTGCGGGTAACCTATTCGCTACTATGGGATTCGTGGCTCCCGCGGGAGAGAGCTTCAGCGATCCGAACATCGACATACCTCCGTTCGAGGAGATTAAGTACGCCTCTGAGCCCGTAGTAAGCGTATCTATATACCCTAAGGATCCCAAGGACATCGCTAAGTTAGGAGAGGCCGTGAGGATACGGGTATTAGCCGACCCCACGTTACGCTTCTACTACGATCAGGAGAGCCAGACATATATACTCTCGGGTATCGATCCGCTACAGCTAGAGATCGTTATCAAGCGCATCAACGAGATGGTTCCCATAAAGGTAGAGCCTCCTATAATCGTGTATCGCGAGAAGCCCGAGGCGCGCGGCCAGGAGTTCCACACTAAGTCCCTCAACGCCCTGAACCGCATCAAGATATACGTGGAGCCCATGCCCGATGAGCTAGCTAAGGCGATACGCGATGGGGAAATCACGGACGATATGGATCCGAAGAAGCGCGCTGAGATACTGAGGACGAAGTTCGGTCGGGATAGCCGTCTAGCTAGGAACGTGGTGAAGATCGAGGGAACGAACATGCTCGTGAACGCTACCGTGGGTATTCAGAGGCTCGATAGGATCATGGACTCCATAGAGGGCGCGTTCGTGGACTTCGTGCACGGAGGCCCTCTAGCTAAGGAGCCCGTGATGAACATGATCGCTTACATCACCGACGCGACCGTACACGAGGACCCCGCCCACACCGGACCGGCCCAGATCGTCCCCATGGTAAACGCTGCGCTCACCCTAAGCTTCCTCACCGCTCAGCCTAGGCTATATGAGCCCATACTAAAGCTCGACATAAAGACCCCGATGAAGTACTTAGGTGCGATACAGACGATCATCGGTAAGCGTCGCGGACAGGTGATAGAGATCGAGCAGGAGGATGAAGACACGATGCGCGTGATCGCGCTCGTGCCGGCCGCTGAGACTTTAGATCTAGCTAACGAACTCCGCTCCGCTACTCAGGGACGCGCCTTCTACGGATATGAGTTCCATAGCTTCGCCCCCGTACCTCAGAGGCTACAGGATGAGCTCATAAAGAAGATACGCGAGCGCAAGGGACTACCTCCGGAGCCTCCGAAGATAGAGGACTTCCAGAGATTCATATACGTGAGGCAGGATTGAGTTTTTTCTTCGGTTTAACCTTCGATGAAGATAGCCGTTACTTCTTCTCATAGGCCTTCTCCTCTAGTAAGGCGCTTCATCAACCGTCTCGCCTCCGTCCTTGGTGGCGAACGTATAAACCGCGGTAAGAGCTCTATAGACGAACTTGCCGCGGAACTCCACGCGAGGGGATTCACTCACCTTATAATCGTCGATCGTAAACACGGAAACCCCTCGAGGCTCCGCTTCTATAAGATTCCCGGAGGTTACATAGGGTACATAACGATCCATGGAGTGCGTCGGCTCAAACCGCGGTTCGGAAGGGTAGATCATATTAAAGTAATAGATAGCTCCGAGGCGACACGTTTTCTTAAGGAATTTCTCAGCGAATTCCCCTCGAGCGGTCGCATCGGTACCGTAATCGAGGATAACTCCGGGCGGATAACGTTCCGCATACGTGGAAAACCCTACGGAGTACAATTTTCTTGGCTTAAGGTAGTACGCGAAGGTTGAGAGTTTATTTTTTACGAATCCTTCAAGCGGTATGTCTAAGGAAGGTAAGAAGATCGCCTTCGTCCTCATTAACGTAAAAGTGGGGATGGAGCACAAAGCCTTGGAGGAAATAAAGAAGATCCCGTACGTAAAGGAGGCCTATATCACCATGGGAGGACGGGACATGATCGTGAAGGTTGTAGGTAACAACGTCCGGGAGATCTACGACGTCGTTCTCAACAGGATAAGGCAGATACCGTATGTAACTCAGACGATGACTTTAGTGGCGGCAGGAGAAGGGGAGGAGAAGACCGAGTGAATAAACTTTTTTAGGAACGCATAGAGCCTAACTTCTCCATGCCTAAGAAGTGTCCTAAGTGTGGCGGAATTATGATGACTAAGCGTATTGATGGGAGGTTATACTACGTATGTCTAAAGTGCGGCTATAAGGAACCCGTAAAGTCCATGAAGCTCTCCTCCGAACAGCCTGGTGACTCCGAACTAGTAGTACTAAGCTCGGACGATAAGCGGAAGAACGCCTCCATGACCGATCTTGTTTCGTGCCCTAGGTGCGGACACACCCCTGTACTATACATAGAAATGCAGACGCGTTCCGCGGACGAACCCCCCACGAGATTCTATAAGTGCCCTAAGTGCGGCTATAGTCGGCGCGAGAGTTGAACTCTAGGATCTTTATTTTCTCGTTAACGCTTTAAACATGTCTACCTTCCTGAAGGATAAGTTCTACATACAGTTAAGGGCCATAGAGAGAGGTCTAACGTATGGTATATACCCAGGAGATCTAGACGGAGACGGAGCCGACGAATTACTACTCCTAGGGGAGCGTTACGCTTACCTCATGAAGATATACGACCTAAAGGAGTCCCACGTCGAGATGCGGGAGTATATTCCAGACCCCGCGAATATCGAGCTTTATGTACCCAAGGGGGGCGCTATAGTGGACTTCGACGGGGACGGAAGGATGGAGATAGCGCTTGCTATCACGCTCGGTACCGGAACGAGCTTCCGGGTGGGATTTAAGAACCTACGGATGAGCGACAAGGTGCTCGTTCCATTTAAGATTAACGGTATGGCTTACGGGGACATAGACGGAGACGGGATACCGGAGTTCGTTATGTACGGAGATAGCGAAGGCGCTAAGCATAACATCATGGTGATAAAGGACGGAAAGGAGCTCGCTAGTTTCTTAGAGGGCCTAGAGGTGTTCGCCGCTAGTATCGGGGACGTAAACGGTGACGGTAGGAACGAAATCGTGTTAAGCATGAGCGAAAGCGATCAGGGAACTACGAAGTACTACTTGGGAATCTATAGCGTCTCGGGCTCCCAGCTTAACGAGATATACAAGATACAGACCTCTAGGGAAATCATAAAGATACGCGTAAGCGACCTCGATAAGGACGGCATAGCCGAAATATACGTGATGAGCCCAGTAAAGGTGAGCGCGTTGAGGTTCGACGCCTCTTCCGGCCGCATAATAAAGATGCGGGATACGCCTGAGGGTTCCGAAGCTCTAAGGGACTTCATCTCCGACGACTTCGACAGCGACGGTTACATAGAGACGCTCGTCGTGACCGATAAGAGGATCATACTATACGAGCACGGGATACCGGAGAACATGATCGAAGAGGAAGTAAAGAGTCGGGGATTCACGTGCGTGAACAAGACGAAATTAAAGGACGGCTCGTATATCGTGGCCGGCTTAGACGATGGTATACGGTTCGGAAAGTTAGTTTGAGTTTTTGAACATACGCTCAATGTTTTCGCTTCGCTTAGATTATCCCACGATACTCTTAGTCGGACCAGCAGGGAGCGGTAAGAGCCTATTAGCGAAGGCGTTAATGGAGAAGGCGATCGAACAGAGGGACATATATCCGCTCATGGTAAACATGGACCCGGGAGTTGAGAAAACGCCTTATGATCCGGACGTAGACGTGCGCGATTACGTCACAGTAAAGGAGTTCTTAGATCGCGGATATGGTCCCAACGGAGCGTTAATAGCGGCCGTGGACAAGATCATAGAATATATCGGCCCTCTCACCGCGGAGATCGCTGAATCCGAGCCCGAACTCATCATCATAGATACCCCCGGACAGATGGAGCTCTTCACACATCGCCCTCGGGGCGAGTTCCTCGTGAAGTACGTGCTCGGGCCGAGGACCGTGATACCATTCCTATACGACCCGGCCGTTTCTATAACCCCTGAAGGATACGTGAGCTCCGCGTTCCTCGAGTTAAGCGTGCGCGTGAGGATGCCCGTGTATACGCTATCCGTCCTTTCTAAGGCTGATATTCTCTCGGAAGAACAGATAGAATACGTGATAAGACTCTCTACAGACCCTGAGTTCCTCAAGCTCGAACTAGAATCCAGAGGCTTCGCTTACGCGCACGTGATGAGACGCGTGTTCCACGAGTTCGAGAACGACGTATTAGGCGTACTTATACCTACTAGTTCCGTAGACGAACCGGGCGTCGATGACTTGTGGGCGGAGATCGAAGAAGTCTTAGGTTTGGCGGAACCTAAACGACATGCGTCTCCCTCGGCCTAAGTTCTTAGCTAAGCCTCGCTATAGGTTCCCTAAGCGGTTCTACGCGATAATAACGAGGCGGAAGATGACGGTCCTAGTGCTCACGCTCGCGTACACTTACTTCATTCTCATGGGAGGGATCTACATCATAGTAAACAAGGTACCGGCCGTCGGATTCACGCATGGCGGTCTTACGATCGTGTTCCAATCCCTCAACCGTCAGTTCGGAATAGAGGGGGCGATAGCCGCGTTCCTAGTGTTCCTCGGGGCCGCGGGCATGCGGCTCATGAACGAATCGATAAAGTACGTTGAAGAGCCCGAGAAGAGCTCTACGTATTCCTTAGCGGGGCTAGTATTATTCCTCATAGCGATAGCCGGGATAGAATACATGATTAGCCTCAAGACGTGATTTTTGAATGAGGCTTAAGCTCATTATCACGAGCGATAGGATACTTAAGTACGGTACTCACTTAGATAAGGTAGGGCCCCTAGTGAAGAAAGAACTCGAGGGATATGAGGTAGACGTAGAATACTTACCGAACGATCTTAAGCTCATCAAACGCGCAGTAATGAAGGCGCTGGTAGAGGATTACGAGATCGTTCGGGTGGTCGGGGGCACCGGATTAAGCGATAGGGATAAGAGCGTAGAGGCGGTAAAACCTCTCCTAGAGAAAGAGCTCCACCTCTTCCCCGTAGATTTCTTCATGATGTCCGATACTCCTTTAGCTTCCTTAGGTAGACCCATAGCGGGGAGGAGCTTAGATAGCTTAGTGATCGTATCTCCCGGCTCTCCGGACGCGGCTAAAGTGGTAATCAAACGGATTAAAAAAGCGGGAGAGCATATCATAAAAATAATAAGATACGGGGTCTCGGGTTGGGATCTAAACTCAAGCAGCAAATCCAGAAGAGGCAATCAATAGGATTGTAATAGGGCTCTCATCATATAGTGCACCTAAGATGAGGGCAATCTTATAAGCCTCCTGAATATCCTTCACACCCCTTAAAAGGGTCAGAATATGAGAGGCCATACTAACGTGTGATCCTTCTTATATTTAAGGTTTTTCTTCCAAAAACTCTCATCTCTCTTTAGCTAGAGCCGCTTTCATAGCCTGTACGAACTCGTCCGTCGTTAATATCGGACCTAATCCTAAGCGTTTGGCTATCTGGGTGATTTTCGGAGGCTCCAAATAAGTCTCAGCGAGTATATCTTCACGATCGAACACCTTACGCGTCGGACCGTCCATGAGCACGCGCCCCTTCTTCATCACGATCACGCGTTTAGCGAACTCCGCGATCACCTTCATATCGTGAGATATCACTATGATAGTACGTCCCTCCTCGTTTAGCTTCTTTAATAACGAGAGGTAGCGTCTAGAAGCCCCATAATCCTGGCCGGTAGTAGGCTCGTCCGCTACGAGCACCTTGGGTCTCATAGCTAATATGCTCGCCACGGCTACGCGATGCCTCTGACCGCGTGATAGTGCATGAGGGTGTCTCTTTTCTAATCCCTTAAGGCGCATCATGTCGATACTCTCGTTCACACGCGCGTGTATCTCGTCGCGTTCTAGCCTTAAGTTCCTCGGCCCCAAGGCTATCTCGTCCCACACCGTGCTCTGGAACAACATTAAATCTGGGTTCTGGAATATCACACCTACGCTCTTCGCGATCTCTTCCACGGGCGTGTTCTTTACGTCCTTACCTAACACCTTCACGTATCCGTAAGACGGCTCTAATACCCCTAATATGTTCATCACGAGAGTGCTCTTACCCGCCCCGTTCTGTCCTATGATTCCCACGTATTCTCCTTTGTATATGTTCATCGAGACGCCGCGTAGGGCTACGGTCCCGTCCGGATATACGTACCGTAAGTCGCGTATCTCTATCGCGGGTTCACCGCTCGGCTCGTATTCCTCATCTTTAGGCTCCCGAGAGAAACCATCGGGTATATATTTCTTAAGTATATCTACGGCTTCATCCACGGTAAGCGGTATCGGCTCGTTATCGTCGATGAGGCCTTCAGCCTTCAGCTTTACTATAAGCTCCGCGGGTTGAGGCGGGCGTATTCCTAAATCGTAGAATAACATAGGATCGGAGAACACCTTCCTAGGATCTCCCTCACGTATAATCTCCCCCTCGTTCATCACTATAACGCGATCGGCGAAGCGAGCTACCTCATCGAGGCGGTGTTCTATTAGTATTATCGTAATGTCCTTCTGTTCCCTAATCGCGTTTATAGCCTCTAATACTTCCTTAGCACCGCGAGGGTCTAAGTTCGTGGTGGGCTCGTCGAGTATAAGTATCTTCGCCCCCATCATCATCACGCTCGCGATAGCGACCTTCTGCTTCTGGCCTCCCGAGAGCGATAAGGTCTCCTTATATAGTATCTCCTTGAGCCCCGGGATAACCTCCGTTACCCGCTCTAGGCGCCTTTCTATCTCCTCCGGGGGAACCTTGAGGTTTTCGGGACCGAACACGAGCTCGTCTATCACGCGTAACATGAAGAACTGCGTCTCCGGGTTCTGGAACACCGTCCCTACGTGCTTCGATATCTCACGTAGCGGCGTCTTAGGGATCTCCATATCGAGAACCCTCACCGTTCCCTTCTGGACGCCTTTTATAACGTGGGGTATGATCCCGTTAATAGAGTTTATAAGAGTCGTCTTACCGCATCCCGAGGGGCCCACTAAAAGAAGGAACTCTCCTTTCTCCACGTTTAGGTCTATACCTTTTAGTATCCGATCCTCCGAGTTTCTGTAGCGGAACCGTAAGTCCTTAACCTCGATTACGTTCACGACCATTCATAGCGTCTCAGATGAAAAATACAACCGATCCGATCAGGAGAACGTCGTTCTTCTTGAGCACATAAAATATACGCGCCTTAATACATCCAAACAATGGGCGTTCCTACTTACATACACATAATTAGAAAAGTTCTTGGAAATCCCTTCGCGAGATTAGCTCTATCGAGCCTAAGCTTCAGGCAGCGGATGAAGGCTTTAGAACACTTCTATGAGGGGACTTATCCTAAGAGCATACGCGTGGCCTTCGGGGTAAAGACGATGGAACTCGTCGCTAAGATCGCGGAGAACCTTCGGGGAGTAAACGAGAGTAACGTGCGCAATGCGTTCGGTAATCCTGCGGTAAGACGCGGGCGGGCTATGGTATTACGCTCTTTAGGCGTATACGGAGTAACCGTGCCGCAGAAGTTAATAGCCCCGTTCCTCGTCGTTCGGAATTACACGAACATGTGTAACCTACGTTGTAAGCATTGTTATCAGAACGCCGGTAAGCCCCTACCGGACGAACTCACACGGGAGGAAAGGTTAGACGTAATAAATCAGTTAGATGAAACGGGAGTAGCGGCTATAGCCTTATCGGGCGGAGAGCCCACGATACACCCCACGTTCTTGGATGCCGTGCGCGAGTTCCATAAGCGCGGCTTTTACGTATCGGTAGCGACGAACGGAACCACAATCACGAAGGAGAAGGCGAGGCAAATGAAGGAGGCCGGTGTGAATTACGTGGAGATCTCCGTAGACTCCGTAGACCCGAAGAAGCACGACGACTTCCGCGGCGTTCCCGGGGCTCGGGAAAGGGCAGTAGAGGGAATAAAGAACTCGTTGGAGGCCGGAATCACCACGGGAATCGCCACTACTCTCACGAAGATGAACTTGGACGAGATCGAGGATATGGTAGAATTAGCCCTAAAGCTCGGAGTACAGAGACTTATATTCTTCAACTTCGTCCCCGTCGGCCGCGGTAAGGAAATACTCTCTCGGGATCCCTCGCCCGAAGAGCGCGAGAAGGCGTTAATCAAGATCGCGGAGCTCATGATGAAATATAAGGATCGCCTCATGATCGCCACCACGGCCCCTCAGTTCGCCCGCGTGACGCTGCAGATATCCGGAGGAAAGATCGTAGCGGGTACCCACTTTACCCCTCCCGACCTAGAAATAGCCTCCCATCTAGCCGAGTTCTTAGGAGGATGCGGTGCCGGAAGAATATACTGTGCTCTTCAGCCCAACGGTGACGTAACTCCATGCGTGTTCTTCCCTTACGTGGTGGGTAACTTAAGAAAGAGGAAGTTCCGCGACATACGGGAAAACAGCGAGCTGTTTAATCTATTACGCGACCGCGATAACCCAAATTACGCCTGCTCCTCGTGTCCCTATAGATACATCTGCGGAGGATGTAGGGCTAGGGCGTTTAACATAACCGGAGATCCTCTAGGTCCCGATATAGGATGTCCCATAGCGAGCGCTATGGCGAAGATGGCGAGTAAAAGTTTTTAAAAATCATAACGCCCTAAGGAGGGACCGGTACTTTACTATGTACTCACGTACCTTCTCTACGCGTAATATGATTAGTCCGAGGATTATTCCTATAGCGCCATCGACGAGGAGGGCGAAGAAGTACTTAGCCATGGCGTTAGCCCATAAGGGGACGTTTTGTAAGCTCGTAGGTTGAGACCGACCGGGATAAACGGTAGTGATAAATACGGCTTTCATCATCGCCGCCTCTATTCCCGTTAGGATCGTGAAGAGCACTACCACGATAAACATATACTTTATCGAGGAACGGAGCACGAGACGCATACGCTCATTTCTATCTATAACGGTCTTATAGCGCTCATCATATAACACTACTACGGTCATCGCGAGCCGTATAGCGACTATGTCTATGATCGGGAGCGTCGTCTTCACAGCCTCGATAGAGATCTTCACGCCCGTGGCCCGCGTGAGTATGTTCGCGAAGAGTACGCTATTACTCGTGGAGAGCGAGATCATCTTATCGGTAAACGTCTGCGTGGATCCGGATAATATGATCTTACCATCACCGTGCTCGATATAAGCGAGCCGAGGTATGTTACCCTTAGCTATAATAGAACCATCCAAGGCCTTCGCGTAGGAGGTAGAAGGAGTAAACGCGAGCACGTATTTAGGGTCCTCCACGTGTACCATCGAAGTAGTAACTACGAGCGGCTCGTCGATGCCTCCCCTTAATATCGGGGCGATGAGATTTGGGGACACCTTAATCTGCCGAGGGCGTCCCGCGTTGTTCACGTCGTCGTATATTTCGTTTCCGTTATCGTCGGTACCCTCAAAGTAGACCGGGGAATCGGGAACGATACCGAATACTACTTTATTTAATGTCCCCGGCTTTCCGTAGGTCCTAGGACCCGAAGAGGTCATGTATTGCACGGAGCTCATGAGAATCAGTACGCCTCCGGCCTCCACGAAGTCCTTCATCGCGGTGATCTCCTCGGCCGTGAAGTTCCCGTCCTCGGGATTAGGTATCACTACAACCGTGCTCTTAGGATCCGCGGATTTTATCTCATCGAGGAAGTTCGACGACACGGGCTTCACGTTCACACCTGAAGACTGTAGGTTCGAGATAAGGACGCTAAAGGAGTCGCTCTTATAGTATTGTCCGTGCGATTCGTCCCGTAGTATAGTAAGGTTCGTTTGTGCTTTAGCGGGCGCTATGAGGGGTATGAGTGATAAAATTATTAGGAACGCTAAGAGCTTCTTATCCATAACTTAACGGTCCTTATTCGGAAAAAGCTTGCTTATGAAACCCAAGGCGAATACGAAGATCGAGGCGATTAAGAGAGGGTAGCTAGGCGACCCTTTGTAGTACACACCTACGTGTATCTCGAACTCCCCAGCGTCGAACCGAACGAAGGATCCGTTAGAGCTTAGTTCGAACTTAGCGTGTATGAATAGGACCTTATTTCCCATATCGTACACCACATCCCGATCACAACCCATGTGACGGACTAAGAAACGTTCGTAATCCGCGGATACCTTTAGATACCAAGTTCCGGAACGATTCCCCTCATATTTTATGATGTAGAACGTGCCGTTCTTTACTACGGTGAACGTTCCTACGTTCGTGATCCGAGTTCCGTTCTCGTAATATCCGGAAATATGAACGAGAGAACCGTCCTTTAGGGCTATGAGCGATACAGTGGAGCCGTCTACCGTAACGCATGGGGGAGAAAGAACGAGGGCTATGAGAAGAATGTAGAAGAACATATATTCTAGCGTACGTATCATTAATAGGGTCGCCCGCGGGGGGCAAAGTAACGTAATACGAAGGAGCGCTATGCCCATAGGGGCGTCTCCGAATATAAGGCTCTAATCTAACGCCTAAACCCGCGGGCGGCCCAGGGGTATAATTATAAACAACTTATGCGAGATAGAGATGAAGTTATGCGAGGTTCCTGAGGGTGAATACGTGATTTTAGATATTACCGACGAGGTTAAGCTCGTAGTATATCAGTTGGGATTAGTGGAGGGGTCCGTTATAGAGGTTGAGATAAAGACGCCCACTACGATGGTAATAAACCTAAAGCCCTTAGGGAGGATAGGTATATCGAGAAGTTTAGCGAGGTTTGTGGAGGTGGAGCCTTTATGACGCGCGCGATCCTTATCCTCGGTCCCGCTAACGTAGGAAAGAGTACATTATTCGAAAAGTTAACGGGAGTTAAAACCGTACGCTTTAACCGGCCGGGCGTTACCGTGGAGACGATAAGCGCGAAAGTAAACGAAGATACGATACTCGTAGATAGCCCGGGAATAATCACCTCGGGAGGGATAGACGTGGAGCGCCTAAAGAAGATAGCGCTCAGCGGGAACGTATACGGAGCGATATTCGTCATAGACGCTACGAACATAGCCGCGCATCTTACCCTCTTCTTAGCCGCGGCACTCGTGTTCCGCAGGATAGTACTGGTCGTGAATATGTACGACGTGGCCCAGAAACAGGGAATAGAGATCTCCGCGGAGTGTCTCTCGAAGCGTTTAGGCGTACCTGTAATATTAGCTTCAGCGAGGAAGGGGATCGGGATCGAGGAAATTAGGAAGATACTAATGAGGAAGGATCGGGATCGGAACCCATACGTAAAAGAGTACGACTCCATCGACGAGCTCTTTAAGGAGCTAGAGAACCCTGAGCTTTATAGGGAGCTCTCGATAATAGCTCAAGATATAGCGAGAAACTGCACGAAAATAAGGAAGAAGCACGCGCCCGTGAGGGAGTTCGTCGATTACGTGTTCCTCAATCCTATAACGGGACTCCCGCTCACGGTGCTTTTACTATCCATTACGCTCCGGCTCTCCCTCCTGATCTCCGATCCCATAGGAGAACTTATCGAGGGAGTGATGACCGGAAATCAAGTAATAGAAATCATAGGAGCCGTCTTCTCGATCTTTCCGCTCGTTCTTACGTACACGTTCTTCCTTACTATCCTAGAGGACACCGGGCTCCTAAGTAGGATCATGCTCATGTTGCACGACCTAGTGAGAAAACTAGGCATTAACGGTCGCCTCGTAGCCCCGCTGTTCTTAGCTTTAGGATGTAACGTGCCGAGCGTGATGCTCACGCGCGGTGCGGAGAGCGAGGTGCAACGTCGCGTAGCGGCTATGGCTATACCGTTCGTACCTTGCTCCGCGAGGATGGCCGTGATCGCTTACTTAGCTTATAATTATGCCCAGAACAAATTTCTAGTAATATTCACCGCGTACACCTTCGCATTCGCCGCCGCTATATTCACGCTCCGGCTCTTCTCTAGAATACGGAAGGTACGTTCCGGATATCTAGCCATCACCCTAGGACCGTATACGCTGCCCGATCCCAAAGTGATAGGGAGGCGTCTTCGGGATGTAGGGAAGGAGTTCATAGTAAAGGTCGGTGTGTTCGTAACGATCGCGGCGCTGATATACGTGTATCTCATACAACCTTATATCCTACAAATAAGCCGCTATTTAGCCCCTATAATAGGTCGGCCCGAGGCGTTCGTGGAGGCGGCCGTGATGGGGTTCATAGCAAAAGAAATCATCATAGGGGTCCTAAGCACGTATTCTGTGTCCCCCTCGATGCCTCAAGTCCTTTCCTTCGCGGTCTTCGTTACGCTATACACGCCATGCGTCGGTACATTCGCGGCCATAGGGACGGAGATAGGGCGGAGGTATGCGATATTAAGCGTATTACGGAGCCTCTTCATCGCCACCGTAAGCGCTCTTGTGATCCTCTTTATTACCTCCCTCCGAGTTTTTGTAGCATAACCGGAATAGATAAGGGACTATCACGAACGATCCTAGGGCTATGATCGCGAAGATCGCGAACGATACGATCCGCGCTATCCTACCTAAAGCGTATAAGGATAATCCGAACGCTAGGAACGTCGCATATAAGCGTAGGAATAGCTCCGCGTCTGCCTCTATCGGTTCACCTATAGGGAGCCGTTCTTTAGCCGGTCTAGAGAATATTAGGTATATTACAATTATGTAGGATAAAGCGGCGACGACGTAAGCTATAGGGTCGCGGGGTAGCCGATCACGTCTCCGCATCGGGATGTATAAAGCGTAGATGAACAGCAAGAGCAGTAACGCCTTACGCTCGTTTATCAAGAGCTCGTCGGGACTAAAGCGCCTCCTAGGTAAGAGTACATAGGAGTATCCGAACGCTAATCCGGGAAGTACTATGATCTGCCGCAGGTGTGCCCCGAAGAGCCCTCCCATGAGTCCGAAGAAGAACGCGGCTAGGAGGATAAAGCGCTTGTAGAACCGGTCGAAGAACTTCTTATCGACGTTTAATACGAGCGATATCGAGAGATAGAAGGGTATGAAGAAGCTCATGAACGCGTGCCGTATGAACCCTATCCGGAACAAGTTAAACACGTTTACTCCATGTACGTAGAAGTCCCCACGCTCGAAGAACACCTTCGTTATCGGGAACTCATAGAGTCCTAAGAGGGAACCGAAGAGGTATACCTTGCGCCGATCGCGATACCGCCCCGTCCTTAGAAGATATGAGCCGAACACTAAATAATGCGTTCCGTATACCGTCCACAATAAGACGAAGTCCTTCGGATTGTAAAGGCCCGCGGGATCGGACCGAGAGCATGTCTCCGCGAAGAATATTCCGAGGATATAAAAAACTAGATAGAAGCGTATCTTATCCCGGTTCATTTCTTATTATAGAAGTACTCATAGATTCCTAACGCCATCATCAAACACAGGAAAGGCCCGGGGAGCACGAGTATCTGTAGCAGATCGCCCAAGATTATCCGGGGTACGTACGCGACTATAGCTAAGAGCGGCTTCTTAAGCATTAAGAGGAGGAGTAACGCGGAAAGCACGAACAATAGAGGCATCGTGGGCATGCTTATTATCGCGAACCTGTGAGGAGAGTAAGCCCGCGGCAAGAAGGAGAAGGCGGACGCGTACACGAAGATCCTACGCTCGCCTAAGTGGTACAACATCCCTAGAGATAGTAAGAGGACTATGAGATAGCCGGCTATAGCCCCCCGATTAGTGTATTCCTCCACGTAGCTCGAGAACGGTCCGTGTTCGTTATACAAGGTGATGATCTTTAATCCCGAGCCGTAGGGTATCGAAGAGGTGATCTCGTGTATTCCTCCAATGTAGAACGTCTCGCTCTTCTTTACCGAGGTCTCTCCGTTCATCGCGTAGTACCGCGCGAGAAACGCCTCTACATATTCCTTATGACCTCCGTGTCCGATTCCCGGTATCACGATGATGTGCTTCGGAGAGGGTAAGTTCCTATACGTCCGATAGAACGTATACGGGTCGAATACCTCGTCCTCGGCCCCTACGATCATGTATACAGGCACCTTAATGTACGGAGCGAACACAGCGGGGTCAAACTCTTCTACTACCCGATGAGCTTCGGGGTCCCTGATGAACCGATTTATCGCCTCTCCTCTAGACATAGAGAACTCCCGATAACCCGCGGACATGATCGGAACTATAGCCTTTACGTCATCTAGGAAGTATCCTAAGATAAACGTAGTGATCCCTCCTAAAGAGGCGCCCGCCACGTAAGTGACGTTAAAATACTTCGCGAACTCGTAACCGTACCGGGCATACCGCCGGAAGTATACGCTTTCTACGGACCCGTTACCCGTAAGGGCGTATTGATTTTGCACCGGGCCGTTCGATTCTCCCATACCCGGAGGGTCTATTATGTATACCGTGAGGGGTATTTCTTCGGCATATTTAAGCAGAAACTCTTTCGTCTCCTCGGCCGTCCGCCCGAAGCCGGGGAGGAACAACATAGACTCGTTCCCGGAGCCGATCACGTAGAAGTGAACGTGATACGAGGAGAAGTTAAGGAAGCCCTCGTCCGAAGATACCCGGGTAACCGTGGGCTCATAGTACTTTAGGGTCCGGCTTAGCGGGTGATGATTTATCGAGGGCTCGCTCGGTGCGGGATATATGAAGCTCGGTACTACTAGTAGCGAAAACATCAGCGCGGCTATTAAGAGGTTCCTCATGAATCACTAATAAGCTCTCCTTAGTGGACCCTTCGGTATAAATCCTTAGTAAAACGCGATATGGAGAAGAGATGCGTCGTCGCGTTCTCGTGACCGCGGCTTTGCCGTACGCGAACGACGATATTCATATAGGACATATAACGAGTACGTACCTTCCCGCTGATATTTATACGCGTTATCTTAGGCTTAGAGGGGCCGAAGTCATTTACGTGTGCGGCTCAGATGATCACGGGACCCCTATAGCGTTAGCCGCTAAAAAGCGCGGAGTGACTCCTTACGAACACGCTAGTTATTATCGCGAGAGACACATCAGGGACTTTAAGCGCATGGGCATCGAGTTCGATATATTTTATCGCACACATTCCCCGGAAAACGAGGAGCTCGTAAGGAATTTTCTAATCAAAGCTCGCGAGAAGGGACTCATATATAAGAAGGGTACGAAGCAATATCGGTGCCCTAATTGTAAGATGTACCTACCCGACCGCTTCGTAATAGGAACGTGCCCCTTCTGTGGGGCCCCGAATCAATATGGGGACCATTGTGAGGTATGCGGTAGACAAATACCTCCCGGAGCTCTAGTGAATCCGAGGTGCGCGATATGCGGAACCCCCGCGGAGGTAAAGGACGTAACCCACTTCTTCTTTAAGCTCTCCGCCCTAGAGGAAGACTTAAGGAGGCGGCTCTTAACATCTAAGCCACACGAGGAGGCGATGAATTACGTGCTTAGACGGATAGAGGAAGGACTTAAGGATCGGGACATCTCCCGCGAGAATTATCGGGGTTTCAAAATGCCGTTTGAGGACGCGAACGATTTATACGTGTACGTACGGGTAGACGCTCCCTGGGGCTACGTAGCGGCTACTCGGAAATGGGCTAAGGAGCACGGATACACGCTCGAGTACCGGCGGGGAAAGGATAGCCCCACGGAGATCGTTCACTTCATAGGTAAGGACATCATATATCATCACTTCCTCTTCCGGCCCGCGATGCTCATGGTGAGCGAGCGCTTTAAGTTGCCGACGCGCTACGCTGTGAACGGCTTCTTATTACTAGAGGGCAAAAAGATGAGCAAGTCGCGCGGTCGGTATATTAAGGTCTCCGAGATCACGGAGAGGTACGATCATGAGTACGTTCGTTTCTATTTGGCGATGAAAGCTAGGAACAGGCTTAAGGACGAAAACCGGCGCCGGAAGGACTTCCAGGAGCGCATAAACTCCGACCTTATAGGAAACATCGGGAACCTTATACACCGCGTCAACACGCTCGCGTATCGTATATTAGACGGAACTCCGAGACCAGAGGAGATGGACGAAGAGGATAAGGAGATCGTTAAGGTGGCTGAAGAGCTGTTGAAGAGGGCTGAGATGAAATACGAAGCGATAAACATAGGAGGGGTAATCGACGAAATCCTCCGGGCCGCGGGCGTGGGTAACTCCTATCTAGCGAAGAAGGAGCCGCGGAAGAATAAGTCCATAGCTCCGGGCGTGCTTACTTCGCTCTTATATCTAAACGCTACGATCGTCACGGTATTACATCCGATCATGCCCGAGCATACTAGAAAAATACGGGAATCCCGGGGACTCAAAGACTTCTATCGGGAGGTTCCGGACGCGTCTAAGATAAGGATAAAGGAGAAGCCGAAGCCTCCGTTTAAGAAAATAAGCGTCCCAGAAGCTTCGTGAGCTTGTCGGCTTTTTCTACCGCTTTTATAGCCTCCGGGTAGATCTTAGACTTATACCCCGGTGAGAGATACCGCTTCCCTATCTTAATCGCTTTAGTGCCCCTTAATAGCTTCCTCGCTACTCCTATCGTAGGTATATCTAGTAGATAACCGAGGTGCGACGCTATGCCCGCGCGCGGATGGGCTAGTCCGTGACCGTTCACCGCTATTAGATCGGCCTTGTCGATGAACTCCTTAGCGATACATAAGTAAGCGGGGAGCTCACGATACGCGAGATAGGTGGGAATGTACGGGACCGAGACGCGCGTGATCGTGTATAAGGCATCGAGGACTTCCCCGGAGCTATCCATCAATACCCCGACGGATATCGCGTAATCGTATAAGCGAGCGCGTTTATAAGAGGCGTCGAGCCCTAATATTTTCCCGTTAAACGACTCTATTTCCCAAGAGGAGCTCTCTAAAGCGGCCTCGCGTACCTTCATCTGTTCTTCGGACCGCCTCTTAAGAATCCCCAGCTCTTCCGGCACCCGGGGCTCTCCTAAGGCCTTATCTCCCACTATTTCTACTCCCTCTTCGCGCAAGAGTTCCCTCTTTAGTTCCTCACCGAACGCGTACTTACCTATCCTACCGTCCGAATACAAGACGCGATGACACGGTATTCCAAACGGGGGCCTACCCGGCCGAGGGTTACGCGCAAGAACTTCTCCTACGGCTCTAGAAGCTATTTTATCGCCCAACGCTTGAGCTATGAGGCCGTAAGAGGTCCGCTTCCCTTCGGGAATCCTATAAGTTATCTTAAGGATCTCCTCGTACAAGTCCTCCTCTATAGGTCCCCCTTTTTATCACACGTTATCATCTCTAGGTCGATCATGAGGAGTACATCCTATTATAATAATATATGATCTAATCCGAGGTTCAACTGCTCGATAAATCGCACCGTTCTGAGGGTGAACCCATGAAATAATCCGGGGAGAGAAAGAAATGGAAGCGCCCGACGAGAAGACGGTCACTAGGATCCTAGTTAAGAAAGCGTCCGAGAGAATATTAGAGCGGTCCGAAAGGGACGTGATCATCGTAGGGGCGGGGCCCGCTGGGCTTACCGCAGCGTACTATCTCGCTAAGGCGGGCCTAAAGACCTTAGTGCTCGAGCGTCGTTTAGGAATAGGTGGAGGCATCATAGCCGGAGGAATGCTATTGCCGGCCGTGGTCGTAGAGGAGCGGGCGATACCGGTACTAGAGGATCTAGGAGTGCCGTATGAAAAGCGTGAGGACCACTACGTCGTGGATCCCGTGAGGTTCGTGATTAAAGCCGCTAATAGCGCTCTCGATGCCGGGGCTGATATACGGGTCGGAATATACGTGGAGGACGTCATAGTGCGCGATAACCGCGTTAGGGGAGTAGTAATAAATCGGTATCCGAACGTATACGGAGGCTTCCACGTAGACCCTCTGATGTTCGAGTCGAAGTACGTTATAGACGCTACGGGACACGACGCTAACGTAGCTCGCGTGCTTCACAAGAAGCTCGGCCTTAAGGAGCTAGCCGTCGAGGGTCCGATGCGGACGGATAAGGGAGAGGAGGACGTAATAGAGAGAACGGGCGAGGTATATCCGGGACTCATCTTAGCGGGGATGAGCGTCGCCACGTATTATAGGACTCCGCGTATGGGTCCGCTACTAGGAGGCATGCTACTAAGCGGTAAAAAGGCTGCCGAGATCGTCATAAAGAAGATTCGCGGATCCTCTTGAGCTTCACTACGAGCCGCTTAAGCGTCGGAGATCCCTCCCTAGCTTTTTCGATTAGACCACCCATATCGATTCTTTTAAGGTCCTCTAAGCTCTCCACGCGATCTGCTACCTTAACGAGTACGATTTCTCCTTCCCAAGAAGGTCTTAACTCTTCGCTCGTGGCGTTTAGAAGGCCTATAAACCCGATCGACGGACGTCCTAATATCCGGGGCGAACGATAATAACTTATAGCGTATAGCTCGCACTCGTTTACCCCTATTTCTTCCTCGATTTCCTGCATGGCGAGCTCGTGAAGAGTATACGATAGACGATCGATTCCCCTCGTTTCTACGGTCCCCTCTATTACTGAGAGCGCGTATCTCGCCGCCACCATCCCCTCTCCCCCGCGCTTTAGTAGCACCGCGTATCCGTCCTTAGTAAACGCTAATATTTGGACCCCTAAATGGTTCGGCAACGGGCTCTCCTCTAGCGGTCTTAGTACTTCTCCCTTATAAAGCAAGGGCCGCAACGCGTCGCGTACGCGAACGTTCGCGTGATCGGATATCACGAAGTCCGGGGAATAGTGTATCGCGTACGCGTAATGATAAGGAACCCGCTCCGCGTTTATCTCCTCATCGTTCCGGGAGGTGACGCGTATGGGAAAGGGTACCCGAGTGGCTATCCTCTTCCTCTTAATATCCTCT
>JAMOTR010000072.1 GCA_027068385.1 Candidatus Heimdallarchaeota archaeon | reverse complement strand
CATCGCTATACGATCTACGAACCGTCTCACCTCCGCCTCGGGGGATATTCCGTACATCCGCTTTAATGCGTTCTTAGCCATGCCTACGCGGTCCCGAGAGCCCTCCCTTAAGTCACCCGCTGAAGCCAACGAGGAGAGCTTTCTCTTGAGCCGGGACACGTCTAAACGATCACCCTCATATACCTCCATCGGATAGCTCACTAGCTCCAACGCTTCGCGGTAATCCTTAGGGAGGAAAGCTATCACGTGTTTATATCCCGCGGACTCGTACCTCCTTAATATTATATTAAGGATCTCCGCCGCCGCCCCCTTCTCCGCGTAAGTCCGTTTACCCGTGGGGGGATGTTCGTATTTCATAGCGGGAAAGATCGTCTCGAGCTCGCGCGGCACGAGTATCAAGGGAGAAGTCACTATGAGCTCGTGCACGCGGTACCTCTTCGTTACCTCTACGATCGGCTTATGCGTCCTCGAGAGACTATAAGGCTTCCTCATCGCGCACGGTAAGAGTATCAACACATCGCCCTCGGGCGGTTCGTATAGCTTCATCCTCTCTATCCGAGAGCTCACCTCGGGCCTTTCCATGGCCGTGAGCGACCCGTATATGACCTCATCATGGAACCCGCTTTCCCGCTCTAGGAGCCTCAAGAAGCGTAGCGCTATAGGATTCTCTTCCACTACGTTTACGAACTCCTTCCGCGCTTTATGATGGGAACTCTCCGAGTTCCGAGCGGGAGATTCGTTAACGACTACGTCCACGCCCGCGAGTAAGAGGGGCTTTATGAACTCCTTGGGTACCCCTATGAAACCCACGATCTTACGCTTAACGTATTCGCCCACGTATCTCACCCGATAAGATTCGGACCGGTTCACGCGCCTCCCGTCGAGTATCACTATATCCGCTTCCTCCACTAAAGGCTTCCGGAAGTCATAAGGCGCGGGCGTTACGATCACGGCTTCCTCACCGGAGTACATCTTCTTAGATAATATAACCGCCTCCTCCACGGGAACCCCGGGTATCGGTAAAGCCTCGAAGGCGCTAATTTTGGGATCCTCGCCCAAGGAGTATTCTATGCCTATAGCGGAACGTACGGATATCCCTCTAAACGGAGGCTCCTCATAGATTATGCCGGAGAAAACGGCCCCTTTAACCATAAAAATCAATCGTTCTCGATCTTTACCCTAAACGGTACGTCGACGGGTAAGAGTATCTTCGTTCCGGCTCCGCGAGCTACTTCGTAGAGCATGTTCATCCGCCTTAACTTGAACGCTATGGGATTCTCCTCGTATAGTCTCGAGGCCTCTACCATCTTCTGAGCGGCCTCCACTTCGGCTTGCGCTAGCGTCACGCGTGCGCGCCTCTCGCGCTCGGCCTGAGCCTGCAGCGCCATAGCCTTCTCTAGGTCCTCCGGTAAGACTATGTCGCTTATCTCCACGCTCTCCACCTTCACGCCCCGCTTCTCGGTCTTCTCATCTATGATCTCCTTAAGCTTATATCCAACCTCGTCGCGCCTAGAGAGAAGAGTATCTAGATCCACCGTACCGATAACCTCTCTTAGCGAGGTCTGACACGCGTATTTCGTCGCCTCCTCGTAGTCCTCCGCCTCGAGTACGGCCTTATAAGGATCCACTACGCGATAATAAGCGACGGAATCCACGGTTACGGGAACGTTATCTAGCGTCATCACGCGCTCGGCACGGAACGCGTACGTAGCTATACGCATGTCGATCTTCCTTACGACGGTCTCGATGATCGGAAGGACGTACGTGATGTTCGGGCCTCTTGGAGGCATCACCTTACCTAAGCGCCTCACCACTAGCCTCTCCCGCTCCGGTACGATGTGTATTCCGGCTAGGAACCGAACTAGGAATGCGAGGAGTATTACGAGTAGTACGCCTAAGGGTCCGTGCTCATAAACTAAATATATGCCGAAGATGAAAAGTAGAAACCGGGAGAATAATACGGCCGAGGATCTCGTATCCATTTTGAATTTCGTGCCGATGAAATCTATTAATATTTCTTACTTGAAGTAGTATATCTTCACCGGGAGGTCCCCGTGCATCACTTTATATACCGCGCGCGGTTCGGGGGCGTATTTACTTATCAGGTCATCGCGCGGTGTGATAAGCACGAGCTCATTCCGATCCACCTCAAAGAGCTTCTTATACACGGGCTCCACGCTCTTAGGGTCCCCTAAGCGTAGGCCATAAGGGGGATTCGTTACGATCGTATCGCACGATAGGTCTACTTGAGTGAAGTCCCGCATTCTATACTTAGCGAGATCATATACTCTATACCCTTTAGGGGCCTCAGCGAGCCTTGAGAGGTTTATGGAGTTCGCGATAGCGGAATCGATGTGTTTCGACGACCGATCACCGAACGTGAGCCTCTGATCTTTCCGCTCGTTTCCCGGATCCTCTAAGCGCACGTCCCTAAACGGAAGTAGGTTCCTCCGTAGCCGACCGTAAGTCTTCGAACGTATCCTTCCTATAGGTACTCCTTGCTTTTCTAACCGCGCCTCTAATAGTATCGTACCCGAGCCGCACATCGGGTCGCACACGTCGTCGATGTTCGGAAGCCTCACCATGAACCTCGCTATCGTAGTGCTAAGAGACGCGGGATGGCCGCGTATCCTATAACCGCGCTTGTGTAAACTTTCACCCGTGGTGTTGATCATCACGCGGACGCGCTCCTTAATAACCTCTAGGTACACCTCATAAGCCGGCTTCTTAAGGTTCACCGGTATACGCTTCCCTTTCTTTCTCATGATCCTCTCTATGATAGCCGAACCCCCGGGTATCCCTAAGTCAACGGAAGTGAACGGATGAGGGTACTCTTTAGGGTACCTTTCCCCGCGTACCGCGAACGGTAAGCTCGGATCGAACCGCTCCTCCCGCGGTATCTCCAGGAGCTCTTTCTTTATAATTTCGAACGCCCTCTCTTTAGTATCTGTAGGTATCTCGAACTCCTTTAGTACGATGAACGCGCGGTGGGCGATCGCGGAGAAATAATTTATCTTAGGTATCTCCTCATAGCCGACGTTTAGAAGGACGCGGCCTATAGAAGGCTCTCCCTCGTAACCGAGCGACTCAAGTTCTTCTATAAGAGCGCCCTCAAGGCCCGGAGCCGTCGTGATTAGTATCATCATACGACCCCTTCAGGTCCTTAAGAAAAGACCCTTACGAATCCGTAAGAACCGTATGATAGTTTAGTCTAGATATTATTATAAGCTTCCGGAGAAAACAGAGGTATGACCCAGATAAACCCTCGGGAGGTAGCTTCCGAGCAGCTAAAGAAGATATGCGACAAACTCGGCATCGAGGATGAGGTCTATGAGATGCTTCGTCAGCACGAGAGGATCGTCATCGTGAAGGTTCCGTACCACACGCCCGACGGAAAGCTACACGTAACCGTAGGATACCGTGCTCAGCACAACTCCGCTTTAGGTCCCTACAAGGGAGGCGTCCGCTACCACCGGAACGTAACGCTAGACGAGGTGAAGGCTCTATCGATGCGGATGACCCGGAAGAACTCCCTAGCCGGACTACCTTACGGAGGAGGTAAGGGAGGAGTAGTGGTGCCTAAGGAGGTCATCGAGGGAGCCCGGAAGAAGCACGACCCCGCTCGGATTAAGACCATGGAGGAGATCTCTAGGAACTACTTCCGCGCGATCTCTCCCTTCGTGGGAGTAGACCTAGATATACCCGCCCCCGACGTATACACGAACCCCCAGGTAATGGCCCGGTTCCTAGACGAGTATCAGAGGTACACCGGACAGAAGGTCTTCGGAGTCGTCACCGCTAAGCCCATCGAGCTAGGAGGAGGACGCTTCCGCGGAGCCTCCACCGGACGGTCCACCGCCGTAGCCGCCCGTGAGGCCGCGAATGCTCTACTAGGAGGGATTGAGGGTAAGACCGTATCGATACAGGGATTCGGAAACGCTGGTCAGTATGCGGCTAAGTTCCTAGCCGAGTTCGGCGCTAAGATCGTCGCGGTGAGCGACTCTAAGGGAGGAGTGTATGATCCTAACGGACTAGACGTGGAGAAGCTAATACAGGTGAAGAAGGAGACCGGAAGCGTCGTGAACTACCCCGGAGGAAAGAAGATCTCCTCCGATGAGCCTCTATTCCTAGACGTAGATATCCTAGTGCCCGCGGCTCTAGAGGGAGTGATCACGAAGGACAACGCCGATAAGGTAAAGGCTAAGATCATCTCCGAGGCCGCTAACGGACCCATCACGCCCGAGGCTGATGAGATACTAGTGAAGAAGGGAACCTTCGTGATACCCGACATCCTAGCGAACTCCGGAGGAGTGATAGGATCCTACCTCGAGCGGGTACAGAACCGCATCATGTACCGGTACGGAGCCGAGCGGGAGAAGAAGGAGATAGAGAAGAAGATCGTGGAGAACGTAAAGAAGATCCTAGACCGCAAGGACGAGTTCGGCGGAGACGGACGTATGGCCGCTTATGCGATAGCCGTAGAGCGCGTAGTGAACGCGATGAAGCTTCGCGGACGGATTTGAGTTTTTAACTATTCTATTATCCGAAAGAGCGACGTCTCCTATATAAGGACACCTTTATTTCCTCATTACCATCATAATAACGGTGTCACGCTACGACGTGATCATAGTGGGAGCCGGTCCCGCGGGTATATTCACGGCACTAGAATTAAAGGAAAAGGCGCCTCATGCGAAGGTTCTCATCTTAGAAGCCGGTAAACCTATAGACGAGCGCGGCAAGCGTGACGTGATTACCGGTCGGGGAGGCGCGGGAGCGTTCAGCGACGGGAAGTTAAACCTCTCTCCACACATAGGCGGACGGCTCCTCGATTACGTTCCCGAAAGCGAACTAGAGAAGCTCATAGATTATGTGCATAAAACGTACATACGCTTCGGAGCCGGTGAGTTCAAGCCGAGGCTCGATCCCGAGAAGGTAGCCGAGCTCGAGTACAAAGCGATACGCGCCGGGATGAAGCTCGTTCCTTATGAGGTACATCATATGGGTACGGAAGTAACACGCGAGGTATCGAAGAACATGTACTTATATTTAAAGGACCGGGCGGACATACGCTTCCACACGCGTGTGACGAAGATCTTAGTGGAGGACGGTAAGGCGGTGGGGGTCGAGACTAAAAACGGTGAGAGGTTCTACGGAGACTTCGTCGTCGTCGCTCCCGGACGCTTCGGGGCCTCTCGGCTCGTAAAGGAGGCTAAAAGGATAGGTATAAAGACGGTCCCTAATCCGGTAGATATCGGTGTTCGCGTGGAGATACCGCGGCATATTATGAGGCATCTCACGGACGTACTATACGAGCCTAAGTTAATATACACGACTAAGACTTACGACGACCGCGTAAGAACTTTCTGCGTAAATCCTCAGGGGTTCGTCACGAAGGAATACTACGACGATGTAGTGACGGTAAACGGCCACGCTTATCGTTATAAGAAGTCGAAGAACACGAACTTCGCCATACTCGTCTCCTCTCGCTTCACCGAGCCGTTTAATCAGCCGGTAGAATACGCTAAGCACATAGCCCGCCTAGCGAACATGCTCGCTGGCGGAAGCGTGCTCATTCAGCGCCTCATAGATCTCTTAGCCGGGAGGCGCTCAACGGAGGTCCGTATATCTAGGTCGACGATAGAGCCCACGCTTAAGGAGGCCGTACCCGGAGATTTGGCGTACGTTCTTCCTCATAGACATCTAACGGACATCGTAGAGTTCCTAGAGGCGATGGAGGGACTCGTCCCTGGGATCCTAGGTAACGGGACGCTCCTCTATGGTGTGGAGATTAAACTATATTCGGCTAGGGTGGACGTGAAGAACACGTTAGAGACGAAGGCCGTGGAGAGGTTATACACGATCGGTGACGGTAGCGGAATCACGCGCAGCCTGATGCAGGCGAGCGTATCCGGAGTGATAGCCGCGAGGGATATCGCGAGTAGGATTCGAGTTTTTGTGAAAAATCATAACCCCTCCTCTTCTTCCTGAAGCGCCTCTATTACCTTCACGGTCTTCTTCGTCTCCTTAATCGCGCGGAAGATTACATCTTCAGTCTTAGCCCCGGTGCATACTACTTTACCCGAGTGGAACAAGAGCACGGCTACGTTCTCCATGCACTCGCTCTCGAACTTCCTCCGCTCCTCCTCTAGGTTTTCGCACTCCTCCGCTAGAGGGTTCTCCTCGCACTTTTCTCTCAATTTCTTTAATTCCTCATAACGCTCATCGCACTCAGGCTTCACGATCCTAAAGCGGTATATGAGACCGGGGAACTGCTCCGGTTCATACATAGCGTTTTCCTCCAAACGTAAAGCGGCGAGCTCTAGGTCGATCTTAGCCTTTAGATCACCGGAAGCGACCATGTTTTGGATCTTTATCTTAGGGTTATCCCCGATCTGAGCACCAGCCTTCTTTAATACGTCTAGCACGATCTTCACCGCTTCCTCCATCTTCTCCGGCCTTCTTACCCCCGTTACCACCATCTTACCGCTCGTGAACACGAGACAACTCACCTTCTCGATATCCCCTCCCGTTTGTATCTTAAGGACTAATCCGGGGAACTGTTTTGGTTGATAACGTACGTCCACCTTAGGTTCCTTTATCTTCTTTAAGTTCTCCTCTAGCTGATTCAAATCTAGCTTATCCACACCAACGAGCTCAAGCTCTACGGACGCTACGGTATTCTGAACCTTATAAGAGAACTCCGGAGTCTCGACGGTTCCGTCCTCATATATTTTAGCGGGGATACCGTCGATAACCTTCTCTTCTACTACTTTTTTACTTTCAGAAGACATAAGGGTTCTTAAAAAGAGGCTTTTTAAATATTAAACCTCGACCTTTTAACGCTTTCATACGCCATGACCGCGTCTATAACTATAAAGATGACGAAGAATGCAACGCTAAGCTTCATCTCTTCCGGAGTCGTAGCGGCGCGTATGAGATATATGAAGTATAACGCTAGGGACACTGATCCTAGAGCGTACGCCTTCCGATTCGGCTTCCCTACTAGCCGCGGGAACACTAGTAGCGATATTCCTCCACCTAAGGCGCCGGCTAGACCCAAGAGGAACGTGACGCTAAACGATAAGGAGAGCTCGTGTATGCATAAGGCGATGACGTAAGCTATGACGGCCGTGAAGATCCGGGATATCCTATAGTCGATCCCCTCCACGTCCATCCTTTCCGCTGACGCGTCCGTCATACCTAGAAAAGCCGTGGTGATCGTGAGAATCGCGAACACGTTCGCTAGAGCTATAATAGACTTAGAGAATGAAGAGAGTCCCATCGAGGAGAGGACCTCCGCTATAGCTAATAAGGCGTGTCCGTAAGATACGTCCTCGTGGTATAAGACTTCGTACGGGACGACGGCTACTATAGAGAATATGAAGAATAGGTATACGAGGAGCACTAGCGTGACGGACAACAAGTTCACGCGCCTAGCTACTTTTCCCTTATACCGCTTATACACGAGGGCGTTACACACGCCCGTGCCTAAGAACGCGAAGATCGAGAGGCCGAAGGCGTAATATACGTCCTCTATGCTCTTCGGTAGCCGGGGGGTATCGAAAGCGAAGCCGGAGCGGGAGGCTATGAGAATAGTAGCGACGAGCGTCGCTGAGACTAATACCGCGATCTTCGCGAGCGTGTATATAACGCCCAGATAATGCCTCGGGAGGATCTCTTCAGCCTCTTCTATTACTTCCTTGCGACCCCGATCCGGAAACGCCTCAGCGAACAGGATCGTTAATAGATAAAGTAGAGAAGCCTCGACCCGAGAACGTGAATAAGCTATGATGAGGCACCGAAAGCCTAATAGGATTACCGTCTTAAAGAGCCTCGGGTTCCTGTATAAGGGTAGTGACGCGATTATTATGAGAACGCCCACGAGCGCCCGGTTTATTATACCCTTAAGGCTCAGAATCGAGGAAGTGGAGATGAGTATGTACGCTACGTCCGCGGATAAGGCATATAGAAATAACCCTAGAGTGAGTGAGAGGCGCGTAGAGATCCTTAATCCTGAAGCTATAGCGGCATGATGAAGGGCGTATTGTGAGAAGCCGTACGCCTTAGAGACCTCTACGATGCGGTCGTAAATTAATGCCGTAACGTAAGCCATGAGGGTTAAGAATAGTACTAACGGAAGTACTCCGCATCTAGCCGTAGCTACGGGTAACTCTAAGACGCCTACGCCTATAATAACGGACGCTAGGTATAAAGCTAACTTCTTCTCGCGATCCATAGCGCTATCGCGCGGATGAGTTCAAACGTATATAGCCTTAAACCAGGACTCTTATCTTTTAAACATGCCGAAGCCGAGGGGGAGGGGAGTTAAGATTAAGTTCGATCGCGAATACGCTGTGATCTCTTGTTATCCCGATACGAAGGGGTTTGAGTGTAAGGTATTAGGGCTCCAGAACTTTAACGTTTGTATCGGTAAGACGAGCGAATTGTATGAGCCGGGCACCGTGATACCGAAGGAGAAGATATACATAATTACGAAAACTTGCGGGCGCGTATCCCTCGATGAGGAGGAACGCAATGTCCTTCTAGAGATCCTCAAGAGGGTCGTTAAGAAGTACGAGAGGCACTTCCTAGCGATCGTGAACTATTCCGGGATGTATGATAAGTGGACGCATACGTTGGAGCTCTTACCGAAAATAGGGCGCGCTAGGCGTAAGAAGATCGAGGCTATGAGGCCGTTTAATAGCTTAGAGGAAGTAAACGAGAAGCTAAAGATCGATATTATCGAGTCGTTCGCGAAGAGACTTATGTCCGAGATCCTAAACGAGGTCGATGAGAAGGTATTCACGCGTGGACTTAGAGCGGTCGCGCAAAGTAAGGACGTTCATTAAGACGGTATTGAGAAAGTATGGGGTAACCCTCTCTAAAGACTTGGGACAGCATTTCGTGGTGGATCGTAATCTTTTGAACGAGATGATCAAAGCGGTGTATACGTTGTCCATAAGGCCCGTAGTATTCGAGATCGGAACGGGTATCGGTCTACTCACGCGCGAGCTCGCCCGTAGGCGGAAAACTTACTCTATAGATATCGATTTCACCTTGCTTCGTATAGCGAAGCGCGAGGTATTAACGGGATTGGATGCGGAGCTCATAGGCGCGGACGCGCTGGAGTTCTATCCCCCTAAGGGATCTAACGTGGTGGTGGGAAACATACCTTACTCGATCTCCGGCCCCTTGATTTATAGGCTCATGGAGGACCGGCATAAGCCCCCCGCGGTTTTAACCGTTCAAAAGGAGTTCGCGGAGAAGATCACAGCGAAGCCCGGGACGCGTGAAGCGACATCGACGAGCGTGCTCTTATGGAACGTGTACGAACCAAAGATAATCGCCTCTTTCCCTCCGGAGAGCTTCTTCCCGAGGCCTAAGGTGCGGTCCGCTATAATAGTTCTAAAGCCTAAACCGGAGAAGTGCAACTATCGGATCTTAAAGCGTCTCACGAAGATAGCGTTCGTCTCCCCTAATAGGAAGCTAAAGAATACCCTATCTAGTATTATGGACGTTCCTAAGAGGTTCGCCTCCAAGAGGCCGCGCGAATTATCTTTAGATGAACGGTGCGAGCTAGTAAGGCTCTACATGGAGGAATACAAAGATCGAACATGATTACCGAGGAGGACATAAAGAGGGTAAAGAAATACCTTAAGAGGAGAATAGAAAGAGGCCTCGTGGGGGCGGATAGTCCGTACTTCGTAGCTTTAGCCGCGAGACCCGATAGGAAGGGGTTTCCGTTCTTTATTTTCGAGCTAGTAAAATACATCGAGGAGGGCAACGACCCGGAGTTATCTTACGTTATGGAGCGCGACGGAATATACTTAAGGCTTTCACCGGACGAGTTCGTAAGATTAGCGATAAAGGCTCCGCACACGAACGAGGAGAGAATCGTGTATCTCGGCCGCCTTCAGGGGATCAGCGAGATAGACCTAAGAAACGCCTTGAGACGCTTAGAGAACGAGGCTCGACGATGAGCATTAAGTCTTTTACGCCCACCACTATGACCTTAGTTCCGGGTTTTATAGGGAGGTTTAGGTAAGTCACAGCGTCCCGATACGTGTTACCTATTTTTACTACCCCTCCTTCCTTCGTGACCTCTTTCACGACCACCCCCTCTTTTCCTATCATAGGATGTTCCTTCACGTCCTTCACACTCCTTATAATATACATGATGAGGAGGGAGTAAGGCACATACGTAGCCACGGCCGCGAACACCGCTAGATATCCTTTCGGATCTACTAGTAGCGCGAGACCTATCGGAATTATGAACATAGGGGCGAAGAGGACCCCGCTATAATCGTGACCGAGGGTCGCGGCTATAGCTAGGGAGATGAGGACGAACGCTATTATTATGATCGGTCTCCGTTCGTACGGGACGCTCTCCCAAGAAGCCCAAACGAAGAGGAGGAAGACGATTAACGGGACCAGGAAATACATGGAGACGTATGCGTGCGACGGGTCTAACGTAGAAAGGTACGCTACTAGTCCTATTAATAGCACTATGAGACCCAAAAGCGTGTCGTAGACCAAGAGAATAGCACCTATTATGAAGAAAGGTAAAGCGGGGACCCGAGCGTCCATATCTAAATCTCATTGGGGGGTTATGATTGTGTCGTTTGAGGGATAACCGCTCGATAAAAACCGTTGGAAAGAAAACCATCAAACCTAAAATATACATGAAGTTTAGGGAGCTAGCTAAGATCCTTGATGCGTTAGAAAGGACCTCTTCGCGCCTTCAGATGATCGCTATTCTTAAGGGTCTGTTCTTAAAGACTCCGCCGGAGGTCATCGACAAGGTTGCGTTAATAATTACGGGTAAGCTGTATCCCGAATTTCGCGAGAAGGATCTTGGTATCGGAGAAAAGCTCACGATGCGCGCGATAAGCGAAGCTTATAACGTTCCCCTTTCGGTCGTCGAGTCCCTCTATAAGAAACTCGGTGACCTCGGCCGCGTAGCGGAGGAGTTGTGTAAGCGTCGTAAGAGACAGGCCTCTTCGTTCATCATAGACGTAATAGAGGAGCCGCTCACGGTGGATGAGGTGCGGAAGACCCTAGATAAGATCGCGGACATTTCGGGTGAGGGAGCTATAGAAAAGAAAATTCGCTTACTCGCGGGTCTCCTTTCTAGAGCCGAACCTAATGAGGCGAAGCACATCGTGCGTTTAGTCCTTAGGCGCATGCGTCTGGGAGTAGCGGAGAGTACGGTATTAGAAGCACTAGCGGACGCGTTCCTCGGAGCTAGGGAATATAAGGAACTATTGGAGCGCGCCTATTACGTTTATCCGGACATCGGGTACATCGCTAAGGTAGTGGCCACCGAAGGGCGCGAAGGTATCATGAAGATACGCCCACAGCTCGGAATACCGATTAAGATGATGCTCGCCCATCGCGCGCAGGACCTAAAAGAGATATTCCTAAAGGTAGGAAGACCGGCTGCCTTCGAATATAAGTACGACGGGGAGCGCGCTCAGATACACGTGTTTAAAGATGGAACCGTGAAGATATTCTCGAGGCACTTGGAGGACATTACCGCGCAGTATCCGGACATCGTTGAAGGGATAAGGAAGGCGCTGGAGGGTCACGAGGCGATAGTCGAGGGCGAGATCGTCGCGTACGATCCGGACACGGACGAGCTGAGACCGTTCCAGGAGCTCATGAGAAGAAAGAGGAAGTACGAGATCGAGCGCGTGATCGAGGAGATACCCGTGAGGATATACCTCTTCGATTTAATATACCTCGATGGCGAGCCGCTATTAGATACGCCCTATAATAAGCGCCGCGAGCTCCTAGAGAACACGGTAAAGCCTAACGAGCGCGTCACGTTCGCTGAGAGGATCGTCACGGATGACGTAAAGGAGGCGGAGAACTTCTTCCATAAGTCCATCGCGGACGGCTGTGAGGGCATCATGGCGAAGAAACTAGATTCCCCGTATCAAGCCGGAGTACGCGGACGGCTATGGATCAAGTATAAGCGCGATTATCACTATGAGTTGTCCGATACCGTAGACCTCGTCGTCGTAGGGGCGTTCATGGGGCGTGGAAGACGTGCGGGTACTTACGGGGCTTTACTCATGGCCGCTTATGATAAGGAGACGGATACGTTTAAGACCGTGTGTAAGCTCGGTTCGGGGTTCACGGACGAGGATCTACAAAAGCTCCCCAAAATGTTAGAGCCTTATAAGGTGGATCATAAACCCGCAAGGGTGGAGAGCGAACTAGTTCCGGACGTGCGGTTCCTTCCGGCCGTCGTAGCCGAGGTCGCTGCTGCGGAGATCACGAGAAGTCCTATACACACGTGTTATCGCGAGAAATTAGGAACAGGACTAGCGTTACGCTTCCCACGCTTCGTACGTCGGAGGGAGGACAAAGGACCGGAGGATGCGACCACGTGCGAGGAGCTCTATCAAATGTTCCTCTCGCAGAGGAAGAAAAAGATCATAGAAAGTTAAATGGTGATGACCGTGGACGCCGCGCTTGGTAAGCTAGTGGTATCAGCGCTAGTAGTATCTCTTATACGGATATTTAACGCGATAAATCGGATAGCTCTATTTAAGGGTTTTAAGCGGTTCCCGGAGACATATCTAGTTCCGAAGAGACCTCCCAACCCGAGAAAAGTTACGGTGATGGTAGCCTTGCATAAGGAGAAGGAGGAGAGCATACGGGTTACGGCCCGTTCCATAATGAATCAAGAGTATCCTAAGGAGCTTATAGAGGTGTTCTTTGTCGTTGAGCCCGACGATTACGAGACCATAGAAGCGGCCGAAAGGGTGGCTCAAAAGATGCGCGAGCAAGGCTTTAACGCTCGCGTGGTGATGAGCGACGGTAAATTAAAGTATAAAGCCCACGCGCTTAATTGTGCGTTAAAGGAAGCTTCCGGCGAGATCATAGGCGTGTATGACGCGGACGATGAGATAGATCCTAAGCAGATCGCGATGGCCGTAGCCTTAATAGAAGAAGGATATGATGCGGTAGGGTCGCGCGTGATTAGGCATAGGGAGAACGTTATCGGCCGTTTCGTGAACATAGAGACGATAGTACGGCACGAGGCTATGCTTCCTTTCTATCGGAAGATTCGGAAGGTGACGCAGTTCTCGGGCGAGGGGTTCTTCATACGTAAGGACGTCTTAGAGGCCGTAGGAGGATTCCCCGAAAAGCTTACGGAGGACTCTTATCTTACGGTGATACTCTTCGAGAAGGGCTATAAGGTAGCGCACATGCGCTCTTACGTTAAGGAAATCGCCCCCAAGGGGATCATAGCGTTCATAAAACAGCGCATGCGTCGGGCTCTGGGACGTCTTCAGGCGGCCGGTAGGGCTATTACTTCCAACATGCCTATTATAAGGCGTCTAGCTATGTTCCGGTTATTAGCCGGTTCCGCTGTCGTAGTGATGGCTTCTATCATCGCGTCCGTGTTCGGATTACGGTACGCTCGGAACGTACTAGCCGAATCCATAGAGGCCGCCGCACATTATAACCCTATAGTCGTAGGAATTATCGCTTCTATACCTCCCGGGGCCTATCTACTCACGTCCCTCGCGTCCTTCTATCTTATGATTAACTCTTACTTTTCCGGAGACTATCGGAGGGCTAGAAAGTTCATGGCTCTAAGATATGCTCTAATGCTTCCGTTCTTCCGGATCTTCGAGGGACTCATCGTGATCCGGGCGATTATAAGGAGGCCTAAGAAGCGGTATAAGACGGAAAGAAGATGAATTTTTCGTAATAAGATCGAATGATCGAGATAGACGGTTCGATGGGCGAAGGCGGTGGTCAAATACTTCGTTCGGCTCTAGCGTTCTCGGCACTATTAGGCGTTCCCGTGAGGATTTATAACATACGCGCTAATCGTAGGCCTCCTGGGCTCAAACCGAATCATCTTACGACCGTGAAGGCCATAGCGGAGATCACGAACGCTAAGGTAGAGGGGCTCAAGCTAGGTTCTAGGGAAATTAAGTTTTATCCTAGAACGATACGCTCTGGGAAGTTCTTTTTCGATATCGGCACCGCTGGGAGCATTCCGTTAGTACTACAAGCTATATTACCGGTGCTTGCGTTTGCCCCGGGAAGGACCGAAATAAAGATTCGCGGAGGCACAGCCGTTCCGTTCTCGCCCCCTATACACTATCTCAAGTTCGTATTTCTAGAGGCCTTAAGGCGCATGGGAGTGATCGCGAACATTGAGGTGAAGCGTATGGGTTATTATCCTAGGGGCGGAGGTATCGTAATCGCGCGCGTCGATCCCGTGGAGTTCGTGAGACCCATAAGGCTAGAGAGGCTCGGGAACGTCCGCCCGAGGGCTTTCGCGTTTATATCTAACCTCCCAAATAGAATAGTTAGAGACATGATCTCCTCCGCCTCCGAGAGGATAGAGTCCGAGATTCATAAGAGGCTAGAGGCCGAACGGAAAAGGTATGAAGCTCTCGATAAAGGGTGCGGTATAGTAATTTATTCGATAGACGAGGGGATAGTCGGGGCGGATCAGTTATGTAAAAAGGGAGTGCACGCGAGGAAGATCGGATCTATGGCCGCAGAGAAGTTCTTGGATGAGGTAAAGGCGGACGCAGGAGCCGATAAACATCTAGCGGATCATCTGATCATTCGGTCTTCTATAGCCGCGGGCGAGTCGATCATAAAAACGTCCGAGATTACGAGTCACACACGCACTCAAATAGACCTCCTAAAGATATTCTTACCCGATGTTCCCGTGAGGGTATTGGGAAATAAGATCATTATTAAAGGGATAGAACTCAGGAGAAGAGAGCGCCTAACAAAACGAATTTTTGGATCAAGCGCTGTTCATAGATGCTACGCAAGTTTTATGCCACATACAAACATCGGAAGGCGGCTATTATTATACGGTTAATAGTGCTTATCATCTTCGCACCGTTCGCGGCTAAGGCCGTTAATAGTTTATCGGTAGAGGAGAGCGAATACCTTCCGTCGAACGTGGAGTCGATCGAGGGGGAGCACTTAATGGAGAGCTTATTCTCGAACGTATCACTCGGAGGCAACTTACAGTTAGTCATCACGGGGGAGCTCACATGGGAAGACTACTTGGAACTAAGATCGCTCGCGGAGAAGTTCGTTCAAGCGGGATACGCGGATAATTTCTCCACACCTATAGAGAAATCCCTTCAGATACTCACCCCTTACGGCGCTTACCTATCCGGTCAAGCCGTGTACGAGAACGGAACGATCACCGCGATGTACCTTCCCGTAGAGGTATACGTGGGCGTTCGGATTAGCGTGTATCAAGTGACCGGAAATCACACTCTCGCCTCTAATGAAGCTCTATCGAACGCTACGCTCATATCTCAAGGTCTCTCTCAAGCCTTAGGGGGGCGGACTATAATACGGATAAACACATTCCATCAGATACGGTATTCTACCGATCCGAGCGTCCTAATCACGAACCCTATGTACTACGCGGACGTGTTCGTGCATCAGATGGCCCCTAATTTCGGTCCTTACGTATCGGCCGGAGCTAATTATACGAACATAAACACGCGGAAGTATAGGGATAACAAGATCAACTCACTACTAAACGCCACCGTGCCGGCCACCTCGGCCGCTATAAATGAGCCTCAGAACGTCATATACGATCTATTTACGCGGCCTATAGACTATCAAGAGATCTCTCAGAAGGCCTTCGAGAAAGGATACGTTAAGGCTATGATCGAGGGTAACTTCGCCCCCAGCGGCATACCTCCTAAGGCCCTACGGACACGGCTTGGTATATCTAACGACGGCACCACCGCGTATGCCGATCTGACGAAGGAGGACGTCGACGAGCAATACTATAGGGACGTTCGGGACCGGTGGGAGAGCATAGAGAAGCCGGATAACGTGAAGCTTACCGGGGTCGGGCTCATGTGGGTCCAGATTTCCGACGAGGCTAAGAAGAGGACCCGGTTCCTCCACTATGCGGACGTCATCATCATCATGATCGTTCTCGCTATAATACTAAGGGCCGTTCCCGCTAGCGTAGGTCCCGTGCTTATCATAGGATCCGCTGTAGTACTAGCAGAGGGCGCGTTGTATTGGATGCACGAGATCTTCGATGTAGCGATCACCGAGATAAGCCTTACCGTGATGGTCACCGCGATGCTCGGAGCCGGAGTGGATTATGCCGTATTCATGTCCTCTAGATACGTAGAGGAGCGCGGGCGCGGTAAGTCTAAGGACGAGGCCGTGATGGCCGCGATAGAGCACGCGGGAAGGAGCTTACTAACTAGCGGAGGAACGATCGCGATAGCCTTCGGAGTCTTAGCGCTTTCGTCCTTCAAGACCCTTCAAGGCCTCGGAATAGCCGTAGCCTTCGGTATAGGAATGAGCGTACTAGCCGCGTTAGTACTCATGCCCGCGGTCTTCGGGGCCTTGGGCGATAAGTTCTTCCGGCCTAGGAGGATGCACTATAAGCCTTCTCGCTTCTACAAGGTAGGACGTCGGGTACTCAAGCACAGGAAGGCCGTACTTCTATCGATCGTCGTAGTGTTCGGAGCGTTTAGCTACGTAGCGCTACAGGCGGAGACCAGCTACGATATGATCGCTCTGATGCCCGACGTGCCCGCTAAGGATGGGGTTAAGACGCTCATAGATAAGTTCGGGTCGTTCATGATGCCCGTATTAGTACTCGTACACGTCGATGATGAGTCTCAGATCTCGGCTATAGACGATGAGATCATGAGCGTCGACGGGGTAGTAAACGTACGTTCATACGCGCATCCTCTCGGATATACCATAGAGATAAAGACCTTGTTCCGGCAGATGGTCGCGGAGAAGATACGCGAAGGATTATATAAGGACGGTCGGTCATTGCACATCGTTACCATAGCGTATAACCCCTTCACTAGGGATGCGTTTAACGTTGTGAAGAACTTAAGGAGCGAACTATCCGAACACGAAAAATACGTCACCGGGGTAGCCGCGATGTACTACGATATCTCTCAGCTGGTAGATAAGGACTTCGACCGCCTCTCGAAGATCGTGATCGTCGCGATAGTAATCTTCCTTACGATAGTCTTCGGCTCCTTCCTAATACCCTTAAGGCTCGAAGGTACGGTGTTGCTCAACATAGGTGGGACGCTAGGGATCGTGTACCTAATACTTAAGGCCTTTAACGAGCCGCTAGGACGGATCATTCCCATCACCCTCTTCGTAGTACTAAACGGTCTCGGAATGGACTACGACATATTCCTGGTGACGAGGATCATGGAGGAGCGCGCTAAGGGACTCAGCGATAACGAGGCTATAGTAGAAGCTGTAGCGAATACGATGCGGGTGATCACGGCCTGCGGAATTATCATGGCCTCCTCCTTCGGGATGCTCCTCATCACTAAGTTGCCGATAGTGGTACAAATAGGACTAGGACTCGCTATGGCCGTGATCTTCGATACGTTCGTCATGCGCGCCTTCTTCGTCCCCGCGTTCATGAGCCTAGCCGGTAAGCGGAACCGGCGGGCCCCTAAGGCTCTGAAGAAGCTAGCCGTATATAAGGTAGAATGATTTTTTCTTACCCATGAGCACGAGCTCTAGGAAGATCGAGCATCTCCTTATAGTTCTAGGAAAGGACGTAGAGTACCGCGAAAAGACGACATTATTAGAGTGTGTAGAAATACTACACGATCCTCTTACTGATGCCGACTTTTCCGTGGACGATGAGAGCTTCTCTAGGACCGATTTCCTCGGGTTCACGATCTCGATGCCGTTTATGATCGGAGCTATGACCGGAGGACACCCGGACACTAAGATCGTAAACGAGCTCTTAGCTAAAGCCGCGGAGGAATTTAGGATACCCATAGCGACGGGGTCCGTAAAAGCCGCGCTCCGTTCTATGGGAGGAGACCCGAGCGTAGCCGACTCATATATAGTGGTGAAGGAAGTAGCTCAAAGCGTTCCCAGGATTTCGAACTTGGGCTTAGAGGATCTTATAATTATGAACGAGAAAGGCAAGCTCGAGGACGCCCTCACGGAAGCCGTTGATCTTATCGACGCTCACGCTATTCAGATACACATCAACCCCTTGCAGGAGATTGTTCAAAAGGGATACGTGAAACAAAGGGGGCTCGAAAAGACTCTAAAGAAAATATACGAACGGAGCGAGGAGTCCGGTGTACCCGTAATCATTAAGGAGGTAGGTTCTGGATTTTCGCCCGCTTCCCTTAATAAGCTCGTCGGACTAGGGTTCAAGCGGGTGGACGTAGAAGGGGCTGGAGGGACGTCTCGGGCTAAGGTAGAAGAATACCGCGGAGGATACGCTGGGCCTTACGCGGAGCGGGGAATCCCTACGGCCGCCTCGATCATCTATGCCGTACGCGCCGGTATGAACGTAATAGCTGGGGGAGGCATAAGGAACGGTCTCGACGTAGTGAAGAGCCTCATACTAGGCGCCCATCTAGCCGCAGCCGCGTTAAGGGTTCTCCGCGCGCTCTTCCCCAAGCGCACTTTAGAGCCGGATTACGAGAATCTGAGGGATTTCCTCACTAAGATGGCTCATGAGATACGTATGGGGATATTCTTATCCGGAGCGCGTAACGTTAACGAGCTCAGGCTTAGACAAAATTACGTCATAAAGCCCCCGCTCATATACTATCTACAGAGGACTTAGACGGATTTCCCTTTATTTTTCTACCCCTAAGTACCTCATGTCGTTGCCGTTTAAGTCCGAGCTTGACGAAATTAAAGAATCCGTAGAGAAGGCTCTTAAGGAAACAGAGGAGAAAAACGATCCTAAGCCCGCGGTAGAGGCTCTTAAGCGCGCTATAGAACGGGCTAAGAGGAAAAATAGGCTGGAAGAGCGGCTAAAGTTCTCGACCCGGCTCGTGATCATAGAGTATCGCTTTAACCTCCCTCATGAGGCGTTTAAGGATCTAGTTGAAGCGATGGAGAAGTACGTGGAGAGCTTGAAGATGCGGAAGGATCCGAAAGCCGATGAGTACGAGGAAGCGTTATACGTGATACTAGCGCTCTTCGAGCCCGATAAGGTGCCCGATGAAGCGCCCGATAAAATAAGGGACTTCGTCTCTAGCCTAAAGGACTACGAGGCTTTCTTAAAGAGGAAACACGAGTTCCTCGACTACGCTAAAGCCGTAATAACGAAGACTAAGGTCTCCGAATTAGCCGAGAAAGGCATCATAGAAAAGAGGTTAAACGAGATCGAGGAGGAGCTAAAGCCTCTAGTGAAGAAGGAGGAAAAGAGGCGGTTTTCGTTCTCCTTCTCCCTAGGGGACCGCGTCATCGTGATTCGCGTGAGGGAGGGGGTGGAGAGTATACCGGAGGATCTAAGGGAGAGATTAAAGTCGTTCGGAATCGACCTAGCGATAGTTTGAAGTATTTTATTTAATCACTCCCTCCGTTAGTCGGTCATGAGCAACTCGACCGAGCGGGACCTTTTATACATGTTACACATGCATACGGATATACTAGTGCTGGTGGCCGAGAAGATGATCGAGTTCTTTGATCTCCTCTCAAAGAACGAAGTCGCTAAGGCCTTAGAATTGGGCGAAGAGATTATGAAGGAGATAAGGAAAGCGGATCAGTATAAGTTAGACATCTACAAACACCTCTCTAAGGCTTCTTCCACGTTTTGGGCTTATAAGATGCGCGAAGCGTTCCTCCGCGTGATTCGCTCCTCAGATTACGTACTCGAACATTATGGTGCCGTGATATTCTTCGCGCGCTATCTGCCTAAAGACGTTAAGATTCCGGAGAGCCTCGCCTCGAAGCTATCGCTTATGGCGAGTAATAACTACGAGATGGCTAAGAAATATAGTAACGGCCTAAGGAGCATCGATACGTTCTCGAAGATCTACGAGATCTCCCTAGAGGTGAAGCGTCTTGAAGAGGAGAACGATTACCTTTATCGCGAGGGGCGCATAGAGCTCGCGAAGAACACGGAGCTTACTCCTGAGGCGCGTGAGGTACTTCGCGGTATCATAGAATCCACGGAACGCTTCTCTGACGCGATGGACGCCGCGATGGACGATCTCGTGGTGTTATCAATATTAAAGGGAGGTGGTGAGGTTGTACGAATACCTAGAGCACACCGCGGACGTGAAGGTTCGCGTGGTCTCATCGAGCTTGGAGGGACTATTTTCCGAATCCGTCGTCGCCTCCATGAACGTGATGTACGAAGTGAAGGACGTGGAGGTTAAGGAGGAGAAGACGTACGAGGCTAGGGGGGAAGACCCGGGAGAGCTACTATACGATATAGTGAACTACGCCCTGTACCTCTTCGACGAGGGGTTCGCGATAAGGGACGCGAAGGTGAAGATGAAGTACACGACGGAAGATAAACGGTCGGCGGAGGTAACGTTCGAGGGAGAACAGTACGATAAAGAAAAGCACGGATTTAAGACCCTAGTAAAAGCTTTCACATATAACGATCTAAAGATATGTCTTGAAGGATATGACCGGGTCGCAGAATTCGTCCTCGACGTCTAAGGATGTAGTAGTCCTGAAGATCGGGGGTTCTATTTTATACGGAGAGCACGGGCCTAAACCCGAAATAATCGACTTATACGCCCGCATAGCCGATAGGGTAAGCGATCGCGTGCGCCTTATCATAGTAGTTGGTGGAGGAAAACTCGCACGCGATCTAATCTCAATCGCTAGAGCATTAGAGCTCCCGAAGTCGATCCAAGATTATATAGGATCAGCTACCGCGAGGATCACAGCGTTTATGCTCGCCCGGAAGATAAAGAACGCTCAGAGGTGGATACCCTCTAGCTTCCATGAAGTCCTTAGAAGCGACCCGTCTAAGGTTCTCGTATTAGGCGGCCTTCAACCCGGTCAGTCTACGGACGCTGTAGCCGCTTTATTAGCGGAGACGTTTTCGGCTAAGCGCCTCGTCATAGCTTCGGACATCGACGCGGTATATGATAAGGACCCTAAATTACACGACGGGGCGGTACGTTTTGAGAGGGTCTCTTATAGGAAGCTTTTCGAGATCGTAAGTAGATTAGAGCACGAGCCCGGGGCTTATAGGCTCATAGATTCCATAGCTCTTCGCATAGCCGCTAGGTCTTCTATACCTATCGTATTCGTAAACGGCCGCGAGGAAGAAGCGGTGGTGAGGGCTATACTTGAAGGAGTAGGAGGGACGATAGTAACGGATGAGGATTCGTGAGGGAAAGGCGGACGTCGAGGTACCCGACGGTGTTTTTTATAACCCTATCCAAAAGCTCTCTAGGGATATCGTGGTGGCGATAGCGCGCGTCGAAGGGGTGAAAAGATATTTTGAGCCGTTCGCTGCGACCGGCATAAGGACACTTAGGATGTTCTTGGAGGCGAACGTGCAGGAGGCCGTGGTGAACGACCGGAAGAAGGAGCATGCGGAAGTAGCTAGGAGGATACTCTCCGGGTATAACGTAAGAGTGTACAACGAGGACGCCCATAGGCTCATACGGGAGATGATGAGGGAGCCGTTCGATATGGTGGACCTTGATCAGTTCGGACTACCCTGGCGCTACATCGACGGGGCGATCATGGCGACGAGGCCCGGTGGGATACTTACGTTCATCATACCATACCCGCACGACCTATTCGGTGAACTCCCTAATAAGTGTTTGAGGATTTACGGTTCGAAGCCTGTAAAGGCGGCTTTTAGATACGAACGGGGTGCTAGGATAGCGTTATTGGAATTATCTAGACGCGCGGCCGCGTTCGACCGTCATATAGAGCCGCTCCTAACGTTCAGACATAAGTACTACTTAAGATTCGTAGTACGCGTAAAGCGCAAGGCTAAGGATCCAAAGATATGGCGGGTGAAGCACGACGACGTGAACTTCGAGCTCTTAGAAGAGCCGCGCTCTTATATGAACTTAGGAGGTCCCGCTCGGGGAGGAAAAATATGGGACAAAGGATTTATAGGTAAGCTCATAAGCGCTGCGCCTAGCGAGGATTCTAAGAGGTTCTTATCGAAGATATACAAGGAAGCCGACGCCCCTCCGTTATACTATGATATACGCGCCATATGCTCGAAGCTTAAGACGAACGTTCCCAAAATGAAGAGACTAGAGGAACTCGGACTAATAAGGACGCACTTCTATGAATACGGCATCAGAGCGCCTTCGATAAACGATATAATAAAAGCTCTCTTATAGATCGGCTTCACGGAACCGGATCCGGAAGATGAGCAAGAACGTAACTAGATATACGATGAGCGGGACGATACCGAAGAGGGCTCCGGGGTAGTAAGGGTCCCTACCCGATTGAGACGCGTATAAGGACCATATTTCGTTCGTTACCTCGTGAGCTCCTAGCCTTATGAACGTGTAATATGTAGCCATAGCGGGGGCGAATCCGGGTGAGACTATGAGCATAGCTAGATACTTAGGGCTGTGGAAAAGCATATATAGTATGTACGGGAGAGCCGTAGAGGATATTATGAGGAGGTAAGTGATCGTTAAAGCGTAAGCCGGGTTACGCCTCGTGGACATTACTAGTCCTATGGAGGACGGTGAGAGGGCATAAACGGACGTGAGAAATGCTAATATCGGAGCTATAAGCGTCTTCTTTAATCCGATCATAGGGCTAGCCGCGAAGAACACCGAAAGTATAGGAAACAGCGACATCATGGTGGTGATTATGAGCGTA
>JAMOTR010000071.1 GCA_027068385.1 Candidatus Heimdallarchaeota archaeon | reverse complement strand
TTACCGCGAGGACGAATATGATGATAAGGGAAAAAGCTATGAACTTGTATATCTTACCGCGCATCCCTACTTGAAGAGGAATCTATTAAAAATCGGAACTTCACGTGGAACTCGCAATACGGGTCTCCTTTAGCTTTGCACATAACCTCCTCTACATCCACCTCTTTCCCCGTAAAGATACTGAAGAGGCCCTTAAGATATCCTTGTATGAAGAAACACGAAGGCTCGTCCGCACGTCCTAGGGATATTAAATGAGCGTCCGCTTCGAACGAGTTGTAAACCTTTACGATTACCTCATTATCCTTAATAGTAAATTCCCGCTTTCCCCGGCCGCTCTGAAGGTATATATTCGAGATATAATCGAATAGTTCCTTAGAGAGCGCGCTCCCAAAATTCTTCTTCGCAAACTCTCCCGAATTCTTTCCGATACGTTCCCCTACTAAACGGAGGACTACGGATCCTCCTTCCTTTCCTAGAAGATCCAGAATAGTAGCGCGTATGCTCGCCCGCGTCTCTATCCTAAAGAATACTACACGTAGGCCGAAGGCTTCCAAGCGACCATCATCGTATAACTTAAATATACCATAATCTCCCGGCTCTATCTTCATACTTCTATTAATCATGAATATTAATTTAATCGATCATTAGGTGGCGCCGGGGCCGGGATTTGAACCCGGGCGGGGCGAAGCCCCACGGGATCTCGAGTCCCGCGCCTTTCCTGGCTCGGCCACCCCGGCTATAGAGAGCTTACTTACACGTATGTAATCGCGATAATATTTTGTTTATTGCTCTCGCTAAGATTCATGTACGCTAAACACTATACCGAGATAGAGAAGGAAAAGACCTCCCACGAAGGAGTCTATATAAGACGGCTAATCGACAAGAAAGCCGGAGCGAAGAACTACGTGATGAGGATGTTCGAACTAGAGCCGGGAGCCGAGATACCTAAGCACAGCCACCCTCGGGAGCACGAGATATACGTGTTAGAAGGCGAAGGGATCATCGGTGCCGGTGACGAGGAAGTACTCGTAAAGCCCGGATACGTTCTCTTCATACCCGAGAACATACCTCATCGGTACAAGAACACGGGGTCTACCGTGCGGAAGTTCTTATGCATAATACCGTGTAAAGGAGCTCCCGATAGATGTGCTTGATTTTTCAAAACGTTCATAGCGCTCAGTATAGTAAGGTCTTGATGGGGCTGTGCGAATTCTTAGAGGACTTCCTCTCCGGGGAAGAGGAGGCCGTGACGAAGTACGTTGAGCCCTTAATTATAACGATGTTCTCTAGCTCGCCCCTACCGCCCTCCGTTCTTACCTTCGCTTCCGTTCAATTACTCCCCATAATTAGGAACGCCTTATACGATACGAATCTCGAGAGGTCCGTCGTTACGGCCATAGCCGTGGCTCACGTGCTCGCTTATCGCGTCCCCTTACAGGCTATAAAGGATGTGATCGAGCGCACGTATTCGGTACTTCGCTCGGCTTATGAGAGGTGCGGCGATATAGTCGCGATATTCCTAGCCGAGGCGGCTATGCATAAGGCTCTATTGAACTCCAACATAAGGGGAAAGCCCGTAGCCGAGTCCCTCTTCCGCGAGGCTTTTGATTTATTAAAGAGCTTAGAGGACGGCTCGGAGGGTTACTATAAGTCCTTAGCGAAGTTGTACGCGATGCGGGCGGACATGGAGATCAAGACAGGGTCCTTAAGGAGGGCGTTGAGCCTCATTAAACGCGGCCTTGATGCTGCAGGAAGGGCGAACGCGATTAAAGTTGAGATAGTTCTGTACGAGAGGCTCGTTAGGGCTTATCGGCTTATGGATAAAGAAGAGGAGGCGCGTAAGATCATAGATAAGCTCATAGAGAGCATCGAAGAGGCGTATCCGAAGAAGCCCGCTCCGATCATTAACATGCTTTCGTTCTTATACTTATACACGGGAGATGAGAGGATTTACGAGGCGATAGAGGAGGACTTAAAGGAGATCATGATGCCTCCTACCCCGGTACTCACGCTCGTTAACGTGTATAGGAAAGTACTCGAGAATCGGGAGGAGGGGATGAGAGTCTTAGGAGATATATCGAAGAGGTCCGATCCGATCACGTCGATCCTAGCTAGGATCCTTATGGCCCGCGTAGACGTGAACGTAGAACGCGTCACGATGACGCTATCGCGCGCGATAGATACGGCTCTAAGAATAGGAAACGCGGAGCTCGCGCTCTTAGCTGTGAGGGAAGGGGAAAAGAAGGGAGTGCCTAAAAAAGATCTAGAAACGCGGAGGAGAAAGATTCGTGAAGCGCTTAAGGAAGGATATTGAGGAAGTTAAGGAGAGAGTTTTAGAAAGGATTAAGCCCACGAAGGAGGAGGAGACGGAGTTACGTAAGAAAGGAGAAGAGATCACGGGCGTGCTAAAAGAGATACTCGATGATCTCGGCTACGAAGCTACTGTAGAGATCTTAGGATCGTTCGCTAAAGGTACACGGATCAGGGGCAAAAAGGAGCTCGACGTATTCATATTAGTACCGCCCAAGCCCGGGATAACACGCAAGAATTACATCCCGATGTTTGAGAGACTCGTACGCGACCTCATAGAAAAGATCCCTCGGAAGTATGAGCTGCGTTATGCGAATCATCCTTATATACGCGTCTTCGTTGACCGCGTTCAGGCTGATGTTGTGCCGGGATTCTTAGTCGAGGATCCTTCTCATATAATATCTCCCGTGGATAGATCCCCCTATCACGCTAAGTTCGTAAAGGAGCGCCTAAGCGATAAGCAGAAGGACGAGGTGCGCCTATTGAAGCAGTTTCTTAAGGGAATTCGCGCGTATGGGGCCGAGATCAAGGTTCAAGGCCTCTCCGGCTACGCGTGCGAGCTTCTTATAATCTCTGAAGGGTCGTTCGAGAGGGCGTTAGAGGCTATAAGACGCTTAAAGTTCGTGGATCCGGGCGGCCGGTATAGCTTTAAGGAGAGCTTTGAGGAGGCCCTAAATAAGGGGTTAAGAAACGTCCTCGAGAACGCTGTGATGGTCATAGTGGACCCGGTAGATCCTAAACGTAACGTAGCGGCAGCTCTTTCTCGGAGGACCTACGCGAAGATGCGCCTAGCTATAGAAATGTTCTTTAATGACCCTACGGAGAAGTTCTTCTTCCCCCCTGAAGTTCCTGAGGCCTCGTTAAGTAGAGATAGGGATATGATCATATATGGTAAAATAGGAGGGGCTAGCGAGGACGTGATTCGGGGTAAACTACGGCGCCTTGTGAGGATCATAGAGAAGCGCGTGGCGGAGGATGATAACTTAAGGTATAAGATCAAGCGCGTGTATCCCGGAACATATAATGATCGGCGGTACGTACGTGTGGAGACGATAAACGTACACGGTGATGAAGGGAAGTTTAGGGGTCCCAAAGTAACGGCAGGAAGGAACGCTAAACGCTTCATAGAACGCTATAAAGAAACGCGGCTTTCAGGACCTATAGAACCGAGAGATCAAACGAGATTCTACTTAAGGCCCCCGAAGCATCTTAAGGAAGCTATCATGAAGGCCTCTTTAGGTGAAATACGGAAGGAGCTAGTGAGATCGAAGGAAAGCGTCGCGAGCGAGTTCTTCGTTTCGGCCTCCGGCACTTTGAAATATCCCGATCCTAGAGAAGCGCTCCGGCATATGATCAAAGGAGGGATGCCGATAGAATACGAGGGAGTGCGGCCGATATTAAACGAGGAGCTACCTAAAGGGTTGAAGGTAATGGAGGACGAGTTTCGGGTGTTCAATAATTTACGATCAGATCGTCTCGGGCTCATCATTTTTCAGACTGGGACGGTCTCATCATCCATAAGCCCTTACGGAGAATCTCGTTAATCTAGCCTTCCTCGGAATCTTAATGGGCCGCTTGTTACCCACGAAGATCGGTATATGATTCTTACTAAGCCGTCCGACTTCGTTCCGAGTGGGATCGATAGGAACCCAAGAACCGTCCTTAGCCTTATATTCTAGCCATGCGTGAAGACCTCCCGTAGTTGCTCCTATAATGCGTCTTATCTTGAACCCCCTAGCCGCTAATAAGGAGGCGAGCGTATCCGTATATTCTTCACAATCCCCGAGCCCTAATTGAAGAGCTTCGTGGGTACCTATACGCTTCTTAAGCGCCTGATAATCGATCGATTCCCTCACGAACTCTACGGCTTCCTTAATATATTCTATAGGATCATCGCTCATCCTCTTAGACACCTCGATAAGGCTCGCGTTGAACGTCCGCGAGTCGTGTCCCCCGGTTAATATAGGTTCTTTTAAGCCCACGAACACGTTATCCGTGATTACTTCGAACGCTATCTCGTGCCGCGATCTGTACCCGTGTATCGCGAAACGATAATCACAACGGTCTCTTCTACAGGTTAGAAGATCGGTATAAGCGCGGATTATGGGATAAGTAAAAAGAAGAACGCGCACGCTCCCTTTACCCTCAATGATCGTCTCGGACCTCACGCATATTTCGAGCTCAAGTATCATTCTCGTGAGATTTCGATCACTTTAGTCCTCGACGTGAACCCGGAGATTATCTTCACGTTACGCTTAAGCATTTTCTTGAGTCCTTTTACGAGCTCTTCGTTCGCTTGACCCTTCTTAGGAGGGGAACGAACGTATACGATCCGCTCCGTCTCCGTTATCTTTTCCACGCGGAACTCCTTAGAATTAGGCTTTACGTGCACTATTACCCTCATTTTAATCATACAAAAATAAGGATATTTTATCGATCCTCGAGGAACCTCTTCCGTTCTTCCATCTTATCCCGCTTTAGGTTCGCCTGGAGCTTTATCGGATACGGCAGTCTCGTGAGTAACACTATGCGGCTGGGTTCGTGCTCGTCCGCTATATGATACCCTCCAAGCTCGGCCTCGAGCATCCTCGCGAACTCGCGTATCTCATCCATCTTAGGTTGGTTTTCGGGTTTCATACGGTATTGGGAATAGCCCACGTAAGAGTACCCCTTCACCTCTACATACGTCGGCTCCGCGATCTCTATGAGCTTCACGTATTCCTTTATGTATCCAGGAGCGTCGTTAAGTCCCTTTATAAGCGTAAAGCGCATCACAGTAAGCGTCGGTATGTCGTGCATGATCTCTAAGAACTCTAGATACCTCTTCCGCCCGTCCTTTATGATCGGCTGATTGATGATCTTATAGAGGCGCTCGTTGGGGGCGGTGACGCTTACGTACATCTGATGAGGATACGTGTGCATTCTCTCTAAGACGCGCGGTAGCGTTCCGTTAGATACTATAAACGTCGTGAAACCGCGCTTGCGGTATTCGTACACGAGATCGTCGATATAAGGATAAAGGAGAGGTTCCCCAGCTAAGGATATAGCCGCGTGTGTCGGATTCATGGCCTCCTCCCGCATCTCGGGGAGAACCTTGGGGTGGGCTTTCGGATTGTATCCGCTTAACGCCTGCCTATGCGCCTTAATACTCTCCTCCACGATATACTCGGGATCGTCCCGCTTCTCGGGAACGGGAGGCTCTCCTTTTGTACCTAGTTCCTCCGGGTGAGCGCGCCGACAAAAGACGCATCTATGGGTACACCGAATAGGTACTGGGCTCATCTGGATACATCTATGGGAGGGTATTCCATAGAAGCGATACTTATAACAGAAGCGCCTATTCTTTAGGGCTTCTACGCACCGGTGACAAGGCTTTACGGCCGAATGGTTTCCTGCGGGTTGATAGCGGGCGATCTTCAATAATCTTTTAAACACCTCTTGCCGAGCGACCGCCATAAGGAAGAGAGATCCTTTTTATTATTATTTGAGTATCAGTCTGCGGCATGCTCATCATCCGATCAGAGGAATGGCTCTTCATCATCACTAGATAAAACGTGAAAAGCCTCTCAATAAGTGTTTCATGTCCCTTCAGTTTAAGCTCCCTCGTAAGACTAGGGTAGCTAAGAAGCACATTATGGTTCTCTCGGGTAAGGGCGGCGTCGGTAAGTCTTTCGTCGCTGTAAACCTAGCGTTAGCCTTAAGGGAACTAGGTTATCGCGTGGGTATATTGGACGTAGACGTTCACGGTCCGAACGTCCCTATACTCCTTGGGGCGACCGATGGCGCGATATACGCGGACGAGAGGGGCATGATGATTCCCATAGACGTGAACGGGATAAAGGTGATGAGCGTGCGGTATCTTCTAGAGCAGGGCGTCCCCCTAATACGGCGCGGCGTCCTCAAGTCGAAGCTCATATCGGACATGGTAAACAAGACGAACCGGGGCGAGCTAGATTACCTCGTCATAGATTCCCCTCCGGGTACGGGGGACGAGTTATTGAGCACGATAGAGAACGTATTAGTGGATTTAGGAGTCGTCGTATCTACGCCCCAACGCATCGCTATGGCCGACGTAGAGCGCGCCGTTGGGGCCTTAAGGCGCCTAGACGTGATACCCGCGGGCGTCGTGTTAAACATGTCCTACATAAGGTGCCCCTTCTGCGGTAATAAGATCTCGCTAGCCACGATAGATAAAGAAAGGATGCTCGAGGAACTAAAGCGCGCGATGTTATACAATGAGATAGAGAGGAAGCTCCTAGACCACAGGATGAAGAAAGTAAAGGTGAGCGCTAAGGACCCGAAGGAAGCTAAAAAAGAGCTAGATAAAATCAGGCGCGAGATGCGTAAGGACGTCGAGAAAATAGCGCGCGAGCTCTCCATGCTATCGGACGTGAAGGAAATAGAGAGGAGGCTTAAGGAGTACGGCCTCGAACTCGACCTTAGTCGGGTAGAGGAGTTCGACATACTAGCCGAGATACCTCTAGACGTAGAGACCATGAAGGCTATAGACGCGGGGAAGCCGATGAAGGTAAACAAGGAGATTAAAGAAATATTCTTAAGCCTCGCTAGACGCCTCGCTTGAGTTTTTATTAACGCGAAAAGCAAAAATGAACGGGATGATGAGCGATGGGCAGTCTGAAAGGATGATGATTTCACCCTTGCCTGACCTCGAACTTGTGTACTAAGCTCGCGGGAACGACGAGCGGAGCTTTGGGGATCGCGATCGCCCGCTTATCCCTAAGTAAGTACTGCTCGGGCGAACGCGTCCGCTCTATTTTAGCTAGCCGATCGCTCCCCTTAGCCGAATACAACTTCTTCTTATAGAACCTCCGTGCGAACCTTCTCTTCGTTAAATGGCTATAGACTCCTTTTATGATCTTACTATCGACGGACTTCACGCGCACCTCGCGGAACCGATCGTCCACTATCCTCTCCCCCTCTACCTCTCCGATTACCTTATTCACGTCTATGTATCCCTCGTCCTCGTTCTTACGGCATATCTTATGGAGGTATCCGACCCTAAGCGTTCCGTCCTCCTTATGATATACGTGAGGAAGCATATCGTCTGAGATCTTTATGTATACGACACGCACGGGTATGTTTTCGACTCCTCCTCTTTTATAATAAGAGACCTTCACGTACGGCCCATCTTTATATTCTAATGTACTCTGCCGGAAGATCCGTTCGTCCCGGTCCTCCCCCTCAAACCGGAAGGAAGAGAGCGATAAGACCACGTATAAGTAAGCCTCAATAAAGTCCATGGAGAGATTATCCACGTCCTCGGAGAATATGTCCTCCTTCGTTATGTTCGTACCTAAGGGGGCGAAATAGAGGTCCTCGTGGATCCCCTCTTCGTCCCTATATACCTTAACTTCTATTAACCCCGCGCTTCTTAGGACGCTGAAGATATAATTACTATGAGGATAACGCGCGATCGGCTCTTTAGAAACGTTATATCTTATCGAAGGAGGAGAAATGAAGAGCACTTTCCGCGATTCCCCCTCATCATATACGGCCGGAAGTATACCGTTCGAGAATAAGGTCTCCAAGACCCTCGCGTTGAAGAGCCTATAAAGCACATCTTTAGCTGTATCTCCAAGCTCCTCGAAGTCTTTATCGACTCTTACGGAAAGCGCGGGCGAATATCTAAAGACCTTCCTCAAGTCTATTTTTATAGGAAGAGAATAACTCATGAACCTCAGATCTTCTTATATTATTTAAACATTTAAGAACAAAAGAGATCGTCTCCTTTTCCGCCTATCCATTACTCTCGTGATCTTGAGCACGTGCCTCAAATCGTAGTCGGAATATTCGTCCACGATATTATTATCCCGCGTGTACATGAATATCTTTACTCCCTCCCTCCTCATTCTCTTGATCATCTTCTTATTTACTTCCGCTAGTACGTCTAAGGCCCCTAAGACGTTAGTACGTTTCTTCTTAAAGCGCCCGTCCGCGATGAACGCGATCTTTTTCCCTTCCCCTCTCGTGAGCCTACCCATCGCCTGTATCCCTGATATAGCCGCGTAAGAGACGGATGCGTATCTCTCGAGATAATTTTCCGTGCTTTCTTCCTCCTTCCTCCCCTCCTTCTTCTTGTTTTTTCCTGTGAGATAGCTTATAGACGTCTTTATGCGATCATCTAGAACTTCTTCTACGATCTGTTTCGTCTGCCACGACTCGGTCCTCCGCATCCTACGTATATCGTTTTTAGTCTGGAGGTCGGGAGGTATAAACGTTAAGCGGGCTACTACTACGGAGTTTAACCTCGGAAAGTCGAACCCTCTCGAGAACGCCCCAGTCCCCACGGCCACGAACGGTATATTCTCTTTCACGCTCCTCTGGAGATGCCCCCTACTAACGAAGCGCTTATGCTCCTCGAGTACGTACTTGATCAACGTCGCCTCGTGTACGATACTATAAATCCTCGAAAGGAACTCTATCCGATCTTTAGGATACCCCTGGGCGTTGAGTCTCTCGATGATCTTTCCGTTCCGCTTCTCTAACATGGGCTTTATGAAGCTATCGTAGAACTCCTTGTGAATGTCCTTCCTAATGGCCTCTATCCCCTTCTCGGCCGTTTCTATGTCCTTCGAATACCTACTCTTTAGCCGTTTGAGATATACGGAATTCTTATTAGATTCCTCCGCCTCCTTGATCGCGCTACGCATCTTCTTTATGATGTCTTCTACGGTCCTAAGGAGGTTCTCGTCCAAGTCCCTATTCGAGGCTAAATTTATTATTCTCACTCCGCGGTGGGAGTATATCTGCTTCATCGCCTTTTCTACTTTACTTATATCATCGTTCGCGGGTACTAGTACGAGCATAAACGGCCTCGGTATCTTGCTACCTATCCCGAATTCCTTTAATGCCTGAGGGAAAACCCGCTCGAGCTTATCCTTACTTATATTTTCGTAGTATACCATGACGTCGAAGGTCTTCTTCCGTTCTCCGTTGTATATAATAATCGACCGATAGCTTCTCGGGTTATCGTCCTCAAGCTTAAGCCGTAGTTCTCTAAGTGGTACCATGAGCGTATATATGTAGAGGAAGTCGTTCGTGGCCGAAAAGAACATCAGCCTCCGCCTTAATAAGTTCTCTAACGCTTCGATTACGTCCTGGTACCTCACTAGGCTTACGGATACCCTAGACGATCTCATGTTTATCTTCACGTATAACGCGTCGTCCTCCGTGATATCGGGCGATTGTACGTTATTTATAAGGTTCGCGGCCTTATAGTACCGATCTCCCTCTAAGATCTGGTCCTTAGCTACTCTCTCTAGCTTTTCAGCGTTTCTAACGATCTCTTCGTTTTCGCTATTAAGGCTCTCTAGCTCGTTGAGGACCTTTATGAGTAGATCGTAGTTATTCGGACTATCATAAGGGGCGAAGATATAGTGGGCTACGTACTTTATGAACTCCGCGTCCGTCGTACCGAATATCGCTACTTCCATCGAATCCCCGTTATAACCCGACTTCCGGGATTTCATCCTTATGATCTTCGGTATCAACAAGCGCGAGAGCCCGGGAGAAAGTGAGACGTTCCTATCTAGGAGCGCAGTGACCCGTAGGTGAAACAGGGCGTTGAAGACTTTCGGAGAGAACGTATCGTCTTTCTTGACTTTACTACCCCTCTTACGCTCCTCCTTCTCGTCTATCTTTACTTTCTTTAGGAATTCGCCTATCCGATCTTCGTTTATATTATTTTTGAGTATACCGACGATGTTTTTTAATAACTTTTCTTTCTTGTATAACTCCGTAAATATACGCGAGGAGCATTCCACCACGTTCGTCTTATTCGGGTTTGAGTAGTCTTTATATACTTTCGATAGCGGTAGAGGGAAGGATACGCTCTTCTCCTCAACCTTATGTATACCTCCGAGGAAGTTGTCCGCCTCGTCTATTACGAGCACCGTATCGTACGGTAAGTGCTCCTCTATCCGCCTTCTTAAGTTATCTTGATACGCCCTCCTCACCTTTTGTTCCCCTAAACCGGACGTGAGGAACGATACGAGATCGTCTATCTCGTTACCCACGTACGTCTCCTGAGATATTAATACGAATATGGGGGCCCCTTGAATCCCGGCCGCGATCCTACTAATGGTCGCGTGGTTCGTCACCACGAAATGAGCTAAAGCCGAAGCTAAGGCTGTAGAGTATAAAGGACACATGTTCTTTAATAGCTCCTTCACCACCTCACGAGGCTCCTCGTCACTCCCTAACGAAAGCACATTATAGAGTTTCGTCTTCTGTATCTCGTCCACGTACGGGCACTTCCTCTCGTTCCTATAGCGAGAGCATTTCTTACGCGAAGAAACAGCGTGTGTGTATCCCGTATCGCGCGCCTTCGCTATACACGGGACGTTGGATGCTCCCCAATAATTAGTAATAATGATCTTATCGATCACGTCCCTCTTCACGGGCTTATCGTCTATTCTTATAGGATCGTTTAAGACCACGTCGAAGAGCTTTAGGGCGAGCTTTACGGAGTATATCGTGCTCAACACTTGACCTCCCTCTAGGTTCGTCCGGGTAGCTATCACGAACTTGGGCGCTTTACCCTTCTCGAGCAGCCCGCGTAGGATGTAATAATAACCTATAAGCGTGTAGATTAAGGTCTTCCCGCTTCCTGTGGGTAAGTTAAAGAACATGACCTTATCGAGGCCTTCGATGGTTCTCGTATCACCGTTCGACTTCGTGATTTTAGACACGCTTTCGAACGCATACTTCTGAGCCTCTTTTAGTTCCTTCCGCTTGAAGAGATTGTCTATTACGCTATCCTTTAAGACCCCGAGGTCCAACTCGATCTCGTCCTCTAAATCTATGTTATACTTCTTCTTGAGCCGCTTCTCAAACGTCTCGTAATTCGAGCCGTCGTGCTTCGGTTTATAACCGTTATTCTCTAAATGTTCGCGCAATTTTCCGAGCTTATTAATAAACGATTCCGCAAACTTCAAGATCGATCCTTCCCTCACGCCCTGAAAAAATCGAGTTATTTTTAGCTCTTCGCTACGCTAATATGTTTCTTCGTAAACTCTTTCATCTTATCTAAGAATTTATCCTCGTCCTCTATGAACACCGCTACCGATAACGAGCTAGTGCTGGGCAAGAGTATTCCTTTCTTACCTACTATCGTCACGGGTTTCGGATTCGTGAAGTCGTCGTCTCCGGTATACCTCAACACGCTCCCCTCTTCGGGTATCGCGTATATCCTTCCATCCGTCGAGACTATCGCCCTAACGCGCTTATTAGTGTCTATCGTTTCCACGTCTATCGGTGGATATAATGAGGCGTATGAGAACATAGCTTCGGACGGCACGTCCTCGGAGAGGAACAGGAACTCATCCTCGATCTCTTCCGCCTCTATTCTTTTCACCTCGTCGTCGTCCAAGTAATATAAGATGATATCGTTACCGTCCTTGATCGCGATCGATATCGGTATATAACGCCTAATACCTTCGGCCTTCGCGATGAGCTCTTCGTTCTCTATGTCGCGCACGATGTACATATATCCCTCCCTAGTGGCGAACACGGCCGTGAGTATGCCGTCCTGATATCCGAAGTGTACCACTTGAGATACGCTCCTTATTCCTTCTTCCTCCTCGAGTTCGGGTAATAGGTTCTCACCGTGTATCGCGTCGTATATGCTAACGTCGTTGCCCCTAGGTGAGAAAGCTACGAGTACGGAGTCCTTAGAGAAGTTTAGGATATACTTCTTTTCCCTCAACGTCTTAGCGTTGATGTCCGTATTTATGATTCCGTGAGGGCCGACGTAATACACGGTCTCGTGAGTCTCTATGAGCGCGTGTCCCCGGTCTCCGCCCAGTAGATGTCCCTCGATCTTAGCGTTATGCCTCATATTTTCAACTCTTGTCCCTTTCTTCACCGGGGGCAACGGGTACTTCTTATAAATCGCCGCGTTGAGCTTATTGTACCGCTCCCTAGCGATCATCGCGGCCATTGCGTTCGCATATATCGCGCGCTTCTTCTTCTTAATCGCGTCGACTACGTAGTTCACGAAGTCCTCGTAGAAGTCTATGATGACGCTCTTAACGTTCTCTATGTCCTCGTCCGTTACGACGCTATCCACATCTATTACATATATGTCCCCCTTGCGTTTCTCACGCTTATACGTGAGGTACATAGGTGTTCCGTCCACGAGCGCTACCGCTTGTTCGTGCGCGACGAATATGTTGTTCTTCACGCTCGGAACTAGATATACGTATGGGATCGCAACTAGATAACCCAACGGTATGAGGTCTTCATCCCCGTCGGTCGGACTTACGGCCATCCCTACGTGGGAGTTCCGGGCATAGATGCGGCTACCGTGGGAGATCGCTCTATACTTTAAGTGCGGAGCTCCGAACCTTAATATCGCGGGCTTGCCGTCGCTGGGCCTGGGCCCGTACTCGTAAGTGCTATATAATATATGTAAGAACGCGTGTATCATCACACCCACCTCCGAGCGTCCTCGAACATTCCCTTCATAGCCTTGATCAACGTCGTAGCGAATTCGTTATCGAAGAACTCTTTGTCCTCTTTCGACGTAGCGTTAGGGAAGAGTATCTCCGATATACCCGGGAAATCGCTATACTTTTTCCGTATGCGCTTGAAGTAGAAGTAGAGCGATTTGCGCCTAGCGAATATCTTCTTTAGAGTCCTCATGATGATCTTGCGGTTATAATAGAGGATCGGAAGCTTTAATACCGCGATGTTCTGTGGGGCGAAGCGGGAGAGGAGAACCATTAAGTATCCTCCTAGAGCGCTCCGAAGGTATATCGCGTGGTGAACGCTTAAGTCGTTCTCCCTTAAGCGCGTGAATTCTGGGAGGAACTCTACCTCGATACATCTGGGCAACCCCTCGCGGCCGATGGAGTTCTGCACGATCACCTTCCTGGGCGATAATATGTACATCGAGCTAGCGCGCATACCCTTCGATACGTCGAGCGTCATGCCGGTCTTTCCGAAGTGTATCATGGTGATCGTCTCGGTCTCCGGTTGTATCGCATAAGTAATTACTCTAGTAAGCGAGGCGAACATCGCTGAAGAGTCCTCTGAGTCGTAGCTCTTTACGTAATCTACGATCACGCGCGGAATGACCCTAAAGCCGGTCTTACGAAGTATATCGGGGGCGAGTATGTAAAGGAATATGTTATCGAACTTGTCGCGCCCCCTCGCGCGCCTCTTGATCACGAACCCCATCTTCGACATCCTGTCGATGACCTTATCGAAGAGGGCGTTGAGTAGTGAGTTCATGATCCTTTCGGACATCGCCGGATCCTTCTCCGCCTCGCTCTTTACGGGCTCCGCTACGGTATATATCGTCCCATCGGGCAGAAGCGCTGAGACGAAGAATATCGCGGAGATGTTCTTTCTCTTAATTAGATCCTCCACCGATTCTTCCTCTTCCTCCTCCTCTTCCTTCTCCTCCTCTAGACCCTCTATGAGATCGCGCGCGCTTATGAGTCCGGCGAATATGTATAGGTTAAGCATCCCTAGCGAGAGTATCTTTTCCCTATCGTTCTCGTTCCCTTCTAGCGACCTAAACGTCTCGAACACCTTCCTTAAGTAATCCTCGAGCTTACTTTTCTCTAGTAACTCCGGGTCTTCTAGTATCAGAGCCCTGATAAGAGCCGAATAAGAGGGATTATCCGTAGGACCTAAGATAAAGGCTCCCGCTTTCCGAGCTAACTGTATCAAAGCCGAACGAATCTGGGAAACGTTGAGGATCCCCATATCTTTGCTCTCCTTGAGCTTCTCCAGGTGGTCCTTCTTAGGTCTTAAGAACTGTATTATCGGTATCCTCGATACTCCCGACTCGTAATACCTGAAGAAGTAATAGAGGATCACGTACTTGTAGTCTATAAAGGACATAGAGGTCTTAGTGATGTCGTCCTCTACGACGCTCGCTATCTTATCGTCCTCGAACGCCAGGAACAATACCACGTCGTCGGGCGATAAGGTCTTAGCGAGGCCCTCTACGAGCTCCTTTATGCGCCTTAATGAGTCTATTATGAACGGAGAAAGCTCCTTCTCGTCCGTCTTAGTCGTCCGCTTCACCTCTAAGAACGGATTCTCTCTATTCCGAAGCTCTACGTTCCGTTCCACGCCCGTAAGCTTCTTCAACACCTCGGGGACCTCATTCATTAGGGTCTCTAGATACTCACCGGCCCGGTCGGGCTTATTCTCTACGTATATTATTAGAGGAACTACGATAAGCCTACGAGGCTTCTCAAGCGGCTTATAAGGGCCGTGCTTAATTACTTCCTTAAGGACCCTATTTACGTTCATCGCCACGTCCTCCGGCTTTATCTTAACGTCGAAGTTTCCGGCTACGTACTTTACGTTTACGGATAACACCTTCTTGCGGAAGAGCCCGGATACGTCCGTGACGTCGGAACTCTTTAAGGCGTTTCTAAATACGTCGACGATAGAATCCGAGAAGACTATATGGAATGCGGTGTTCGGAGAGTATAATAGGGCGTTCTTTCCGAACGTTATGGTCATTCCCTTAGTCTTATCCTTTAACCCCGCGCGTATAGCGTTATCGATCTCGTGAAGCGCCTCCTTAGAGAACCTCATCCTACCGACGACGTCCTTAGTTAGCTTAGAGAGGTATTTGAATCCTCCGTGAACGTCCTCTACGCGCCGCTTTAGCGTTATCGCCCTTAAGGGTATGAGTTTAACCGTGCTCACCCCGTTCTTCTCTATCCTAGCGAGCATCCGAAACTCTGACTTCATCGCCTCGCTCATGTCGAAGGCGGTATACTTACGAGGCGCCCTCCGCATGGGTAAATGCTTGAAGGTCTCAGTCTTCGGGAATATCTCGAACACCTCCCTTATCTTCCGCCCGTCTATCGTATAGAAAGCGTGCTTCGCTTTAGTGTACGAGCTAGAGAGCTCGCTATTGAGGATTGCCGCGAACCTCTTCGGGTCCTCTCTTAGTCTCTCCTTATCGTCGCTCGAAAGTATGTCCTCAAACGTACCCAATATATCGCTGGTGATCGGAACGGGGTTCTCCTCGTCTATTTTAGAAAGGTCTACGCCCGGCTTAAGTACTAGGTATGAGGACTTCGGCTCGAAAGAGATCACGTACCCGCGCGTCCTCATTAAGTAAGCGGCCTTTAGGATGAGGGATAGCTTCCTTATTATTCCGGGCACGAACTCTATCCTTATACGACTCTCGCCCTTGAGCTTACCTATCAGCATGCTACCCCTACCCTTTATTTTGTCTATGATGAACCTATAGTGAAGGTCTACGCCCGTAGTAGCTCCGGAATGGGGCCGTAGGAAGAAAGAGTCGTAGGCGTATTCCGATATACCTTCACCTAAGAGGGAGCTTAAGATCATGCGCTCCGTTCTTTCCGAGATCGACGCGCGCTCTTTGTCCTTCCGCGAGACCAGGGGCGTGATCGTAATATCCTTCTCCCTAAAGCGCGGTCCCAACTCGCTTACGATGCTCTCTAATACGTCCTCCATCTCCTCGAACGCCTCCCTAGTCCTCGGGAACAGTAAGAGCCTTACTATTCCTCCGTATTTGAACTCCGTGAAGAAGAAGAAGTCCTTCTCGCGATCTCCTAATATTTCCCTAGCGCCCAAGTGTAGAGCCGTAATAGGCCTTATTTTTGCCGAAGGTAAGTCGAAGCCGAACTCCCTCACGTCGAACTTTTCGTATACCTTAGAGCCACTAAGCTGAAGTATTCCTAGGGGCGGTACGTTCCCCGTCCTATAGCTCACTACGAAAGGTAACGTAGTAACGAGCCGGGCAGACGAAGAGGTATGCTCGATTATAGGGTGCTTACTCCGCTCTTTGAGCTTTAGTTGAGGAGTAGACCCGGGCTTTTTATCCGGGAGTATCGCCATGAGGTCCGCGTGTATTATAAGCTCGTCCTCATAACCCATATTCTTATGGTTCGATTTATATTTAAACCTTTATAAAAAACCTTATTATCTTAAATCTATTATCTCATGAACGTCCGGGCCGGTGCTTATTAACTTTATCGGCACTCCTATCGCGTCCTCGATGTCCTCAAGCCGTTCTTTAGCCTCTTTAGGAAGGTCTTCATAACGAGTTACTCCTCTAGCCTTAGGGAAGAGCACGTCTAACTTCGTGATAGCGGCCATCGTGGCCCCGTTAAGCATCACCGCGCGCCTCGCTAATCTCTTATTAAACGGAGCTACGCGCCTATGTCTTCCGGTAACGGTTCCATACTCCTCCATCCCGCGCCTCTTGATCTCCTCCTCGTCTAGTATCTCGTTATCTAGGGGTCCGGGCCCGACGCGAGTAACGTAACTCTTAAACACTACCACCACGTCGTCTACGAACCTCGGTCCGAGACCTACGTCGGCTAATATCGAGGGGGCCGTTACGTCTTTGGAGGTGACGTACGGATAAGTACCGTGATATAAGGAAAGGAACGTACCTTGAGTTCCTTCTATTAGTATACTCTTGTTCTCCTCCACAGCCTTATGAAGCTCACCGGGCACGTCCGTGAGCCGAGGCTTTAATTCCTCGATATCGCGTCCCACCTTGAGCTTCCTAAGGGCGCGCTCCGCATTAGCGGGGCCCGTACCGGTGCCCGTAGTACCTATCTCCTTCTTTAGCTCCTGATCCATCTTTATGTGTCTCTCCTCTATGATGCCCACTTGATAATCTATACCTAAGCGGGAGGATACGTTAAACTCCTTCGTCCTTTCTAACTCCTCAAATAGTACCTTCGGGTTCACCAAAACGCCGGGACCTATGAGGAGGCGCGCTTTAGGATTTATGAATCCGCTGGGTATTTGGCGTAACTTGTATTCCCTCCCGTTATATACTACGGTATGTCCCGCGTTCGGCCCTACGCCTCCGCGGGCGACGATATCGGGGTTATCATGTATAGCGAGATACGAGAGTATCTTGCCCTTGCCCTCATCTCCGAAGAATCCTCCGACCACCACGGTTACCGGCATTAAAACATCCTCCCGTTCTAACTTTATGCTCTCGCGTCGCATAGATCTCACGACCGAGCTCAGCTTAGAAGAAGTGGAGCGGATAGAGTCGCGCGTACCGGACGCTTTCTTGGCGACGAAAGAGCCCGAGTATGAGATACCGCCCTCAAGAATCACGCTCAGAGGTAACACGGAAGAGGCGCGCAAGGAGGCCGAAAGAATAAGGTATAAGTACATACTCATAGCGTTCGAGCCCGAGAGACGCAGGGATATCGTTGAGGTAATGAAGTGCCCCTTTATAGACGCGATATCGTTCGACCTAGATAAGGCGTACATGATAGATAAGGGAATAGTTCACCTCGCGAGGATAAATAAGAAAGCGCTAGAAATACGTTTCGAGGGAGACTTATACGGCATTAGGGGCCTCCTAAGAGCTAGGCATCGGCTTACGGTAAAGTACGTGCCCGTATATTTCGGATCGGGGGCTAAAAGAAAGGAAGAACGGGCCGATCCATACGCGATTCGTGGGTTCTTCAGGCGCGTGCTTAATTACGACCTCTTGAGTCTCTCAGCGAGAAGACAGCGGGAGATATTCATAAGGAACTCTAATCGTATAGAAGGACGGGAGCTATCTCCTGGGGTACGGTCGATTAAGAATTTACTCGAGGGTAAAAAGAGACGCAATGGAGCGGATAAAAGAGCACGTGATGAAGATCGTTGAGAGGTTACTAGAATCCGAACGCGTCCATATATTAGCCCACGCTGACGCTGACGGGATAACGTCCGCCGCGATATTGGGAAAGGCTTTGATGAACTCGGACATTCAGTTCGATATACGCCCCTTAATTACCATAGAGACCTCTTTGTTCGCTCAAGCTTATGAAGATCGGAAGGACGTTGGAGGCACCCGGGTACTCTTAGACCTGGGTTCTAATCTCTCTGCAATATCCGGAATATTCCCGGACGCGATCGTAATAGACCATCACCAGATCACGGGTACCGGGAACGTGTTGCTGTTTAATCCAAGAAAAAAGGGGCTCTCTACACCCACGGCCGTTCTTACGTACTTCGTCGCGAAGCACATAGATCCTGGCGCGTATAGATACTCATATTTGCCCTTAGTAGGAGCGTGGGGAGATAACGCGCTGAGGGAAGACGCGTCCGATCCGTTAGTGAAGTCCGTGCTTAGGGAGGCTGAGTTTAAGGGAATCATCAGGTCCGAACTGGGGCGGCGCGTCTACGACGATTCGAGGCCCCTAGCTGAGATACTCTCGTCTATAGTCCCGGAGGATTCTAAGTACTATAGGAACCCTAGGGAGGTAGCGAAGTTCTTGAAGGACATGAACATTAAGACCGACTCGTTGAGCGAGCTTACGGAGAAGGAGAAGATGCTCATACAGGACCATTTAAACATCAAGCTAGAGAGGATATATTACATCGTAGGGGAGACGCTCCCGATGTTGAAAACGGTACACGAGTTCTCCACGCTAATTAACGCCTGTTGTAAAATGGGTCATCCCGAAGAGGGATTAAGCGTAGCTCTAGGAGATCGTGACGAGGGGTATGTAAGGGCGATTAACATCTATAAGGAGTATCGCAGGGAACTGGGCTCCCATATAGCCGCGGCTAGATCTAAGAGGTTTACGTATAGGAACACAATAGACGTCGTGATACTCGACGACGTGGATCGGAAAAAGGCTTCTACGATAGCCTCCGTATTACGGAAGAACAAAGGGAAACGCCCGCTCATCGTGGTCGGATACAACGGAGACAAGATAAAGATCTCCGCTAGGGGTAGAGGAAATCTAGGATACGTGATCCAAAGGGCAGCGGCTCTCGTGGGAGGGGAAGGAGGGGGGCACGAAAACGCGGCCGGAGCGACTATACCGAAGGATAAGCTAACCGACTTCCTGGATACGGTGGTCGGATTAATAAAGAAGAGTCGAGCGGCTATTTAAAGTGCAAATACTTTAGACACGCGATCGTCCATGATCGATTCGATAGTTACTGCGCTCCACCTCATTAACCCGCCCCCCGTTCGGTCTTTCTTGTATAGGAAGGTAATAGGACCTCACGTTAAACTAGCTCAGGACATAGCGCTACCCTTGTCTTCGGGGATTCCTGTGGGCGATCCGATAGCCGAGGTATTGCTAAAGCCTGATGAGAAGGCCCATAGGGTCGCGTATAGGGCTATTTTACGCGATGCGGTAGCTAAGAGGATTAGGGAGCTAGGGGGATTCGTAGAGAAAAAGAAGATCGAAATCTGTGGCATCAGGCTAGTGTATGACGTAACTTTAAGCAACGATAAGCGGCTCCTCGCGGTGTTTCCTTTAGGGGACGTGGATCCGATAAAAGCGCTGGGGATCCTAAAGCGGTTTAAGGAACGCGTTGGGTTTATAGAGGTTAAAGGCTCGAGGGTGTATCTTGGGCCGCCGGTATGCCTTAAGAACATACGCGGAGGGGTTATGCCGGAGCCTAAGATCGTGTTATATAACGAGAAGGAGGACCTAGCGTACACGGACGATCCCGTAAAACCTTTCATGGAAGGTCGGGGTAGGGCTCTAGAAGGCGGAGAGGAATTAGGAATTAAGCCCAAGGTGCACGTGTTCTCCGACGATCGTAGGCTTCTGGAGACGCTTAAAGAGTTCTCGCGCATGTTCTTCTTCGGGCACGGCTCCCGGCTAGGATATGAGAGGCTAATGAGAACGAGGGTAGAGATCGTAGAGGAAGAGCTCATAGGGGATTTAGACGACGTCGACCCTTCCCCTAGGAACATATACTTTATAGCCTTATTACAGGAGAGCCCTTCCTCATATCGGAAAGCGCGTAATCTCGTAGTGAGGCACAAGGCGATTATACATATGTTCAAGAGGAGCTCTTTAATCGAGTTCTACGAGGCGTTAAAGCGTGGTAAGAAATGCGGCTCCGCGGCTTTAGCTATAGACCTACACAAGAAACTAGGGCTCGTGCCGTATAGACTCGACCTCGCGAAACTCTTCGATAAGAACGTGCCGGTGTATGGAATTACCCAGATAAGCGGACTTATAGCGGGGGCTAAATACACAGCAGACGGGAGGTTCTTGGAGGCGTTCGTGTACGACGACGTAGAGGAGTTAATAAAAAGAATGGAAAAAGAGGCGATAGTATATTCTCAAGGAGTCCGCGGTCTAGCGTGGCGCGAAGGGGCCGTGATGTACTTAGACCGTAAGACTCCGGTAGGGATAATCACGCCCGACATGAAGCCAGCTAGAGGAGCGTACTTCTTCACCCCAAATGAGTGTTTCGTCACGACGGGGTTCAACTGTAGAGCGCTGCGTATCCGCTTCATTAGGACGAATAAGTACAAGCCTTACACGCTCGCGTTATATACTTACCGGAGCTCAAGATTGTTACAACGTGACTTCCCCGTACTCGTTCCCCCTATGATTAGGGCCATCGATCGCATGCGTGAACATATACAAATGGGAATATTCGAAAAACACTCGGTTCGGCCCTGGTTTTTATGAGCTAGTTCTTTTCCTATCTCCAGAGCCTTTAGGTTTATATCTACGTACTTCTTACGTAGGACCCTCTTAATCGCCTCGCGCACGCTCTCTTCGGATATACCTAAGAACCCTTTAGCGAGCCCGAACCCAATGAGTATCACGTTCGCGGGCCTAGGATCCCCGAGTTTCTCCTCGGCTATTTTCGTAGCCGGTATAAGGTACACGTTATCGGTGACCTCCTTTATCTTCGATATGATCTCCTCGGTCTCCGGATATTTGAGTCCTTGTACATATACTATAGGAGGAGGTATGGGCTGGTCGTTGATCACCACTAATCCCCCGCGACGTAGCTTGTGTAGATATCTTAGGGCCTCAGCCGGCTCCAGCGCTATCATGATGTCGGCCCGTCCCGGGGGTATGATCGAGCTCTTAGAGCCTATTCTTATCTCCGTGAACACCGTACCTCCGCGCTGGGCCATCCCGTGTATCTCGCTCATGCGTACGTCGTTACCGTCCAACATCGCGGCCGTAGCGATGATCGAGGCCATAGTAAGTATACCCTGACCTCCTACCCCTACTAATAGAATATCCGTCGTGTTCTTCATGAACGTTAAGGATCGAGATAACTTAATAGAACATCGAAAAACTCAACCCTTAACTACACCTATAGGTCTCATCCTCACCACTTTCTTCGCTATACCTACGGAATCCGTAACACGTACTACCTCGTCGACGTTCTTATAAGCCGGGGCCCGCTCCTCCGCCAATCCCTTAAGCGATCCGCTCATCACGAGTATTCCCATACGCTCCATCTCCCTCTTCACCCGGCTACCGCGGAACTTCCTTATAGCCTCAGCGCGGCTCATCATGCGTCCGGCTCCGTGGGCGGAGGATCCGAAGGTCTTCTTCATGGACGTCTCGGTGCCTACGAGGATGTAGCTAGCGGTTCCCATGGATCCGGGTATGAGCACCGGCTGTCCCACGTCGTAGTAAGGCGTGTTCTTTAGAGCCTCATGACCCTTCGGGAACGCCCTAGTCGCTCCCTTACGATGCACTAGGATCTTCATGCGCCTCCCGTCTACTTCGTGCTCCTCGAGCTTCGCGATGTTGTGGGCCACGTCGTATATGAGGTGCATCCCTAAGTCCTCAGCGGAGGTTCCGAATACCTCCTCGAAGGCCTTACGTACCCGATACATGATGAGCGTGCGGTTGGTGAACGCGAAGTTCGCGGCCGCGGACATGGCCTTCCGATAGTCCTGACCCACGGGAGAGTTAAACGGTACACAAGCTAGCTCGCGGTCCGGGGGCCTTAAGTTATAACGCCTCATCTCGCGCTCCATGATCCTTAGATAATCGGAGGCCACCTGATGACCGAGCCCGCGGGATCCGGTGTGTATCATCACGAGCACCTGAGGTGATCCGTCTTCTGATCCGAAGATCCCGAACTTCTTCGCCACCTCCTCGTTATACACCTGATCCACGATCTGAATCTCTAGGAAGTGATTGCCGGCTCCGAGAGTCCCTAGCTGACCGCGGCCGCGACGTTTAGCTCTCTCGGAGACCTTCGTGGGATCGGCATCCTTCATGCGTCCTCCCTCTTCGGTCCTCCGCTTGTCCTCTTCCCGAGCGTATCCGTGCTCTATAGCCCGATCCACTCCGCGCTCTAAAACCTCGTCTAAGTCCCTCTTAGAGAGCTTAATTCTTCCCTCTAGACCGACGCCCGCGGGGACGTACTCGAATATCTTCTTGAGCAATTGCCTCAGCTTGGGTCTCACTTCCCTTTCCGTTAGGTCCGTACGTATCACGCGCACGCCACAGTTGATATCGAAGCCGATCCCTCCGGGGCTTATTACACCGTTTTCAGCGTCGATTCCCGCTACTCCCCCGATCGGGAACCCGTAACCCTGATGCCCGTCGGGCATTACTATCGAGTACTTCTGTATCCCAGGTAACCGAGCCACGTTCGTAGCCTGCTCTAACGTCCTATCGCGACCCATTTTCTCTAGAAGGATCTCGGAAGCGAAGATGCGGGCGGGTACGCGCATCCCGGGCCTAGAACCCTTAGGTATCTCCCACACGTTAGGTTCCACTTCTATGAGGCGAAAGCCCGCGATACGGAGTTCTTTCATGGCTTCTCTCTTGTTCTCTTAGTTATTCTTTACAGATACGGGGAACTTCCTTTAGTTACTCTAAATAAAATCGGTGTAATAGCGCGATATACATATATAATAGATATAAGGCGCCCGAGAGCGTGAGCGTAGCTCCGTTAGCGTGTCTCGTAAGTACGATGATCGCTAAGTACATGGCGGCCACGAGGTTTATGACGATTAGCTCCTCCACGAGCCTATCCACGCGCCGCGCGTAGATCATTACGAAAGCTAATACGATCGTCGCCTGGAACACCATCGCGCCCGTGATGTTCCCTAAAGCGTAGTCGTCCTTAGAGCGTAAGTACCGTATTATAGAGTTCGTCTTTTCGGGAAGCTCCGTGGCTATGGGCATGATGAAGACGCTTAGTATGAACGGGTCGACGTGAAGGAGCTCCGAGAGGGTAGCGACGTAATGCACGAACAGCTTCGCCCCCACAACGATACCCAAGAGGCCTAAGAGCGTGTGTAACAGAGCGTTAGGGA